>CALKVB010000679.1 GCA_937996605.1 uncultured Oxalobacteraceae bacterium
CTGCGACCAGGGTGTCGCGGCGCAGACGTATGGAGCGAACTGGTGAGCCCGAATTCCATTCGGCGGGCAACCACCTGGGCAGAATGCGCACCGTCTGAGGGGCGGCCATGCCGGGCAGGAGCAATTGCTCGGACATGAGGCGGCGCGGGGTTGAAGACTCAGGCGAAAGAAAATCTATGTGCAACACGTGCAACTCCTTAAGTTAGTGGAGTTGCGTGTAAGTAGCGCTGTTCTTTAAGCTCCTGGCTGGCGCTTTAGGGACCCTTTAAAGGGCTCCAAAGAGCGTCAGGCGACTGCCTTATCCACAGGGGCACCAGAAAGCCCCAGGGAGGCTTTCAAGCGCACTGGGGCGCAGTCGCGCCACCGTCTTTCGCAGCTGCTCCCCGATGCGGGTTACAGAAACTGCGTCAGAAAAACAAAAAAGCGGCCTTTTTGAGGGGCCGCTTTTTGCGAAGGTCCTTGCCAACCTGTTGATTTTCAAGGACTTATTCTGGTGGCCTGGGGCGGAATCGAACCACCGACACAAGGATTTTCAATCCTCTGCTCTACCGACTGAGCTACCAGGCCAAGACCAAGAAGTATAGCGGACGGTCTTCGAAAAAGCAAATGATTTCTTGTTTGACCTGTAAATTTTGTGCTTTCTCAATAAAAAAGCGGGTTTTTAGACCGTGGGAAATGGCTTCTGTTGGGCTCACGTATAATACAGCGCGTAGCCTGATGGTTAGTTCACATCGCATTTTCGGTGATGTTGCGTGTATAAAAGGTAATGTATGAGCGCTGGTTCTCAAATTCGTTGTCAGATCTGTATCGTTGGTGACGGTGCGGTGGGTAAGGCTGCGGCATTGGGCTTTTCTCAACTTGGCCTACAAGTCACTTTGTTAAGTGCTGCACCGCCGCGTGTCGAAACTTCAGTTACTTTGGGTGATTGGGATGTACGCGTGTTTGCCCTGAACCATGTGGCGCGTAACTTACTCGATGGCTTGAAAGTATGGGGTGCCTTAGATGCGTCGCGCGTAGCGCCAGTGAGTGCGATGCGGGTGTTTGATGGTTCTGAACGCGCCACCGGAGATTTGTCGTTTGATGCCTATGGTGCGTATATTAACGAGCTAGCGTGGATCGTGGAAGATTGCAACCTGACACGCGCTTTAGATACCGCTTTGCGGTTTGCGCCGCATATTACCTCGGTCTTTGGTCAAGCTTCCCGTTTAGAAGTGGGAGCTGATGCTGCAAGCGTGCATTTGAGTGACGGTCGTCAATTGCAAGCAGAATTAGTGATTGGTGCCGATGGCGCGCAGTCTTGGGTGCGTGGGCAAGCCGACATCGGTTTGGACTATCGTTCCTACCATCAGCAAGGCGTTGTCTGTAACTTCGAATGTGAAAAACCGCACCATGGCGTCGCGCATCAATGGTTTGTACAAGAACAAGGCATCATCGCTTTGTTGCCCTTACCGGGAAATCGTGTGTCCTTGGTATGGTCTGCACCAGACGATTTGGCGCAGCAGATCATGAGCCAATCGATGGATGAGTTAATTACGCGCTTAGCGCCCTATAGTGCCGAGCCTTTGGGTAAGCTGAGGCCCGTATTGCCGGAAGCGATTAAGGCTTTTCCTTTGCGCTTGATTCGTCCGCATTCTTTGGTTGCTGATCGTGTCGCTTTAATTGGTGATGCGGCTCATGCGGTGCACCCGATGGCGGGGCATGGTATGAATTTAGGGTTTGGCGATGTAAATGATTTGATTCGCTGCATTAAAGAGCGCGAAGCATATCGAGATTGTGGCGATGAGCGTGTGTTGAGTCGTTATCGTCGTGCCCGTGCTGAAGAAGTCGCGCTCATGCAAATCACCACTGATGGCTTATATCGTCTCTTTGGTAGCGATTTATCTGCCGTTCGTCTGCTGCGTAATACAGGATTGAACTTCTTAAATCTCTTGCCTGTCCTAAAGCGTAAATTGATCGCCCATGCAATGGGTGTTTGATTTGATTGAGAAACTTAGGCCGTCGATGGTCGCTCATTTTTACCGGAAATACTGATATGAAATTGAAATTAAAAATCGCCATAGCAACGCTGAGTAGCTGTTTGCTTGCCTTGAGTATTGGTGCCCTAGTGCAAGCGCAAACTAAGGCGGAAGCTAATAAATTAGTGAAGCCCGGTGAGAGTACAGAAAGCTATATTAAGCGTATGGTGACAGCCAATTTGGGTGCTGGAACGAAAGTAGATTCCGTCAGCAAAACACCCTATGGGGGGCTGTACGAAGTAAGAATGGGCCCTGAGATTATTTATACCGATGCCAAGGCTGAATATCTATTTGTCGGTAGCGTGCTAGATGGAAAAGCTGCGGTCAACTTCACTAAACAACGTGTCGAACAGATCACCAAGGTTAACTTTAACGAATTACCACTGGATTCAGCAGTCAAGTATGTCAAAGGTGATGGCAAACGCGTCATCGCGATTTTTGAAGACCCGAACTGCGGTTATTGCAAAAAGTTTCGCAAGACTTTGCAGTCTGTCGACAATGTCACTATTTACACCTTTATGTACAACATCTTGGCAGACGATTCCGCAGTTAAATCGCGCGACATTTGGTGTTCACCGAATCGCAGCAAGGCTTGGGATGATTGGATGATCGAAGGTAAGCTTGCACCGACTGCCGCAGCAAATTGTCAAGCGCCGAACGATAAAGTATTGGCGCTTGGTCAAAAATTGCGCGTAACAGGAACCCCGACAGTCATCTTTACCGACGGTAGTCGTTTGCCTGGAATGGTTGACGTCAAGGCCTTAGAAGAAAAATGGGCGAGCTTGAAAAACCCAGCACCTGCTGTGGCAGCACGATAATTCTGTAAAAGTGCATCGATTGCGATGTTGAACTCAAACGCCCGTGATCGTTTCCGTTGCCATGCAATTTTGTTGGCTGCGGGACGCGGGCGAAGATTTGATCCCGCGGGACAAATCAGTAAGCTACATCAAATTCTTCACAACGAAGTGAGTGTGATTGAACAGAGCGCATCGCGTTTGAGTAGTGTCATTCCTCAATGTCATATCGTTACGCGTAGTGCGGGCGATTGGCCTACGAACTTTCTGCAACGGTTTTCAGCATCGATGATTGTCTGTGAGGATGCCGACCATGGCATGGCGCATAGTTTAGTCTGCGCTGTTCAAGCCTTGCCTGAGAGTTGCGATGCAGTCTTGATTGCTTTGGCTGATATGCCTTTCGTTGAAGTAGCAACAATCGAGCGTCTGGTACATTCTCTACAAAACGGAGCGCAAATTGCCGTGCCCGTGTACCAAGGACAGCGCGGCAATCCAGTCGGTTTCAGTAGGGAGATGTTTGGCGAACTTCAGCAGCTTCGTGGTGATCAAGGTGCCCGTTCGCTATTGAAGATCTATACTGTGTCTGAGGTGGTAGTAGATGATGCAGGAATCTTACGCGATATCGATACACCAGCAGACTTGTCCGGCGTTCACGCCGTTTAAATCTATAATGCCCCGGTCATGCAGGTCTGAATTTACGGATTTCATCGCAGAAGCGGGCTATTTCGCCTAAAATAGCGCCTGTAAAACTCGCAGGTCCCTTTTATATTTATTTGACGAGCGCAGATTGCGCTTCTCGTTTTGGAATTATGAATACTTTAGATAAACAGTTTGCTACCCGCTTAGGCATTGCCGCCTTGGCGCCTTTTGTTTTATTGATGCTGTTGTGCTGTGTTGTGCCTTTAGAAGTGGCAGAGTTCTTCGTTAGTGCGCAGTTGGTCTACGGCATTGCGATCTTGGGATTTGTCGGTGGTTTGCACTGGGGTCTTTCCTTTATCAGTAAAGAGCGCACTGTACAAGATTTAAAGCGTGATTTGTTGTGGGGTGTGGTGCCAGTCATCGTTGCTTGGTTTTCAATGGCCTACATTTCAGGCGCGGCATTCTTAGTGCAGATGGCGGCTTTCATTTTTTCCTATCAATATGATAAACGGATGTATCAACGTTTTGATATTCCACCTTGGTTCGTGGAGCTGCGTTTTCGCCTCACCAGTGTAGTGGTGGCGACACAAGTCTTAATGTTTGTGATTTTTACCGTTCGATCAAATTGAATTTTGCCTAAGTTGGAGTGAGTCATGGCTGTACAGCATGCAGTGTCATATAAAATTAAGGCCAGCGATTTGGCCGCTCACTTGTTTGAAGTGAGTG
Organism: uncultured Oxalobacteraceae bacterium; assembly: GCA_937996605.1. GTDB lineage: Bacteria > Pseudomonadota > Gammaproteobacteria > Burkholderiales > Burkholderiaceae_D > Undibacterium. The sequence goes on from CALKVB010000679.1 coordinate 4,175, forward strand.
TGGAAGTCACAAAACCTGCCGCAACTGGGCAGGTTTTTTCTTTGCCGGTGTGGATTCCTGGCAGTTATATGGTGCGTGAGTTCGCGCGCAATATTGTGCAAATCAAAGCGCATAGCAAATCTAAAAAAGTGGCGCTGAAAAAGGTCGATAAATCGACTTGGCAAGCTGCGCCATGCGATGGCCCACTCACGCTTGAGTATCAAGTGTATGCATGGGATTTATCGGTACGTGCCGCGCATCTCGATCAAAGTCATGGATTCTTTAATGGTACCAGTGTGTTTTTGCAGGTACATGGACAAGAACAACTGCCGCATATTGTGGATATTCAGCAGCCAGACGATATCGCCGCTAAGAAGTGGCGTGTAGCGACTTCGCTTCCTGAGTTCAAGGCTAAGCGCTACGGTTTTGGCGCCTATATCGCTAGCGATTACGATGATTTGATTGATCATCCAGTCGAGATGGGCGATTTCCAATTGGTCAGTTTCAAAGCGCATGGTGTGCCTCACGATTTCGTGGTGACAGGACGTGTACCTAATCTCGATTTGGCGCGTATTGCCAGCGATTTGCAGAAGATTTGCGAAGCGGAAATTGCCTTCTTTGAGCCTCGCAGCAAACAGGCACCGATGCAACGTTACGTATTCATGACGATGGCGGTCGGCGATGGCTATGGTGGCTTAGAGCATCGCGCTTCGACTGCCTTGATTTGCAATCGCAATGATTTGCCGACCAAGAACAAACCAGAAATGAGCGAAGGCTACCGCAGCTTTTTAGGTTTGTGTAGTCATGAATATTTTCATACTTGGAACGTAAAGCGCATCAAGCCTGCGGCCTTTGCGCCTTACGATTTAAGTCAAGAAAACTATACGAGTTTGCTATGGTTGTTTGAGGGTTTTACGAGCTACTACGATGATTTGTTTTTGTGCCGCACGGGTTTGATTGATGAGCCGGCTTATCTCAAGCTGGTGGGTAAAACCATCAACTTGGTGCAACGAGGGAGTGGTCGGAAAAAGCAGAGCGTTGCTGCGTCGAGTTTTGATGCGTGGACCAAGTACTATCGGCAAGATGAAAATTCACCTAACGCTATCGTCAGTTATTACACCAAAGGTTCTTTGGTGGCGCTTGGTTTGGATTTGACGATACGCCAGCAAACGCAAGGCAAGAAATCTCTTGATGATGTGATGCGGGCGCTGTGGAAAAAATTTGGACGTGACTTTTATTCGCCAGATGAAAAACATGCTGCGCAAGGTTTGGGTGAGCAAGAGTTTGCCAGTTTAGTCGCTGAAGTCACAGGTGTCTCGGTGCAAAGCTTCTTACTGAAATATGTTGAAGGGCTTGAAGATGTTCCTTTGGCGAAGTTATATGCGGATTTTGGTGTGGAACTTGAATTACCGTCAGCATCGAAGAAACCGGCCTTGAATGTGCGTTTAAGTAAGAGCGCAGGTGACTGTAAATTGGCCAGCGTATACGAAGGCGGCACAGCCCATCGTGCCGGATTATCCGCAGGTGATATCGTTATCGCCATCAACGGCTTGCGTGTGACAGCGAGTGATGTGGACAATGGACTGGCGACTACGTTGTCACCCTACAAAGTGGGTGATACGGTCGAAATCCACGCTTTCCGTCGCGACGAATTAGTGGTCGTGCATGCTAAATTGCAGGCCGACGATGCATCGAACCTGAGTTTGAATGTGAAAGCACCAAGCAAAGCAAAAGGCGCGAGTAAGGCAAATCTGAAACGCCCCTCACAGTGAGGTCTTGAAACACGAGGCAGTCGCAGCTAGTGCTTGGTGAGGAAAATGCTATCTGCACTGCCGACTTCACATTAACGGCGTCCAAACATCATCTGTTCAGCCAACTCTTGCTTGAGTGGGGAGAGCACATCAACAATACCCAGGCCCAAACCTAACAAGGCTTGTAGCGGGCTACCGTCGGCACTGCTGGCGAACATGCGCGCCATGCTGTCGGTAATTTTGATGGTGCGTTGACGATCTTTATCTTGCTCTTGCATAAAGATTTCAATCGCTGTTGGCGCAGTGTGTCGAACTAAGGCTTGTGCTAATACCATGGCGTCTCGTAGCCCGAGGTTGAGCCCTTGTCCTGCAACGGGGTGTAAGGTTTGCGCTGCGTTACCAATCTTCACAGTGCGTGGGCTGGCATCTGCTTGGGCATTGAGCCCCAGCGCGAAAGCAAAGCGCGGTGACACCGCTGTGAAATTCCCAACACGATCACCAAATGCAGTTTGTAATGCGGATAAAAATCCAGCATCGTTTAGCTGCTGCAATTGTGCGGCTTTCTCTGGGCGCGCGCACCATACTAAGGAATAGCCTTCGTCCTGCGGCAGTAGAGCGATCGGGCCTTCTTCGGTGAAGCGTTCAAATGCGCGATGGGCGATACGGTGAGATGCCGTCACATGCGCAATGATGGCCGTTTGCTGGTAATCGCGATGTTGTTGGCGTTGTTGCTGTTCGCTAAATATGCCACCTTCGGCTTGGATCACACAATGCGCTAACAGCGGCGCGTGATCATGCAGTTCGATCCATACAGCGTCTTGTTCAGCCTCGTCACGAATGTTCACCACCAACTGTGGTCGCAAGACCGGAATGCCTGCAGCGAGGAGGGCAGTTTCTAAAGGCGCAACGATGTCGGCGTAACGTACAACATAGCCTAGTGCAGGAATTTGATAGTCACTTGCTTGAATCAGCGTGCGTCCGAAGTGCCGTCGGCGGCTGACATGAATATCGTGAATCGAGGTGGCGCGCAGCGGTGTCGCTTGCCAGCGTTGCAGGATTTGGTGGCTGCCGTGGGAAAGTGCAATCGTGCGTGCGTCTTTGCTCGCTTGATCTGCGCTTTTGCCATCGACCAGTAGGATGTCATGGGCGGCGACGCCATTGCGATGCAATTCAAGTGCGAGTGCCTGGCCTACGGGACCAGCACCGCAAATGACATATGGAATCGGCTTGATTGCGCTCATCGTTGCAAGACTCTCTAAAGATGACGTGAAGACGCTATTGTAAGCGTCTGCGCGACTTAGGGTTTGATCACTCGCAAAGGGGCATTTAAGGCCGCTAATTGGTCCGGTGTTCCCAAGTTGTGCCATTCACCACGATATAACTCGCCACCGAGTTGACCGCGATCGGCGAGATCGCGAAGGAGCGGACCAAGTTTGGCATGGGTGCCCGGCACGATGTCTTTAAATAGCTCGGGGCGATACACGCCAATATTCGCGAAGGTGTACTTTTGTTCGCCTTCTTTGGCTTCATTGGCCAAGCCCATTAAATTTAAAGCGAAATCGCCTTCGGGATGAAAGTCAGGGTTTTTTACCATGTACAACCAGGCGACATCGCGTTTATCCAAAGGATGTGGAATGCCCCACATATCTTTGTCTTCGAGGCTACCTTCACATTCGGCAAAATTAAAATGCGGCGTGTAGATGTCGCCGGAGACGACTAAAAATGGCTCGTCGTCCTTGCCACACAAAAGTGGCAAGGCTTTGGCAATACCGCCCGCGGTTTCGAGGGCAGTGCCCTCTGCTGAATACTGAATCTTGGCGCCGAACTGGCTGCCATCACCCAAAGCTTCTTCAATCATGTGACCAAGGTGGGCATGGTTGATGACGATTTCGGTAATACCTGCTTTGACTAAATTTAAGATATGCCAGACGATCAAAGGACGTCCGCGCACTTTGAGTAGTGGCTTAGGGCAGGTGTCAGTCAGCGGACGCATACGTTCACCGCGACCAGCGGCTAGGATCATGGCTTTCATCGATATTCTTTGCAGTACTGAGTTGTTCGGCTTTGTTTTGCTTTGGCGAAGAAATTAAAAAGTGTAGCCGAACTGTGGCGCACTATCTTCTATCGTATCGAGCAAACGTAGTAGAGGTATCAACACGCTGTAACGGTTCGCAGTTTTGCGTACATAGTCCATCACCGTTGGCATATCGTCGAGGTAATGTGGCTTGCCGTCACGGTGCGCTAAGCGAGCGAAGATACCCAAAATTTTGAGATGGCGTTGTAAGCCCATGAATTCGAAATCACGGTAGAAACTATCGATATCGGGTGCCACGGGCAGGCCTGCCTTCTTGGCTTTTTCCCAGTAACGAATCGCCCAATCGAGCACCATTTCCTCATCCCATTGCACATAGGCGTCGCGCAGCAAAGAAACGAGGTCATACGTGAGAGGGCCGTAAAGCGCACCTTGGAAATCGATGATGCCAGGATTACCCTTGTCCATCACCATCAAATTGCGCGAGTGAAAATCACGATGTACAAAGACTTGTGGTTGCGCCGTCACGTTGGCCAAAATAGCGTCGAATACTTTGTTTAGGCTTTCCGTTTGCGCTTCGGTCAAAGTCACACCGCGATGTTTGCTGATGTACCACTCAGGGAAAATCATCAACTCGCGATGCAGGAAGGCGCGATCATATTCAGGTAAAACTTCAGGCTGGCTTTGTGATTGCATCAAGACTAAGGAATCAATCGCGTCCATGTACAGTTTGTGCGCGGTGTCGACGTTTAACATGTGCGAATACATGGTGGTGCCGAGGTCAGTCAGCAACAAGAATCCTTGCTCCACATCCTTTGCCAGTACTTGCGGTACCGTTAAATGCAGCGAATGAAAAAGTTCTGCGACTTGGATGAAAGGTTTGACATCCTCCGCAGGTTGCGGCGCGTCCATCACGATGTAGCTCATGGAACTTGTGCCATCGTTACCGTCAATGCGGAAGTAACGACGGAAGCTAGCATCTTCCGAAGCGGGGCGTATGCTTGCTAAGTCTAATTTGGGAGAAGTGATGCTGCCCAGCCATTGATGCAAGTCGTGGAGGCGTTGTTGCTCTGTAGATGTAGACATAGAAGGCTCTTAAAAACGGATACTTTGATAATTGAAGATAAAGTCAATGCGCGGTTTGAGCTTGGCTTTCTCAGCATGTTAAATTGGAATTAATAAATAATCTAAGTTCGAGAATTGTTTTGACTTCGTGGCACGCTGATCAAAATCGCTTAGCGAAATCAGTTCGATGGCGCTTAGTTGCTGATACTTCAGGGTGTTTGCGCCTATAATAGAGCGCTTTCGCATTCCAGCTTGTTGCATATCCGTTCTGAATAAGTACTTACTCACCGATAAATGCACAGTAAACGCGGATGCTTCCTAAAAAATAATTCACAAATGCCATTCACTGACCACGACATGCGTCTGCATCGAAATCAAGCAAAAACCGTATTATCGCATTCACCGGCCGTGTTTCCTATTTTTACGAAGACGATCATTGCTAGTTTGTTATGTTCGGTTTTTTCGTCGAGTTTTGCACAGTCGGTCGTTGTTGATGAAAATCTGCTAAAAGGCGCTAAAAGTACTGAAAGTACGATGGCAGGCGCGAAAAAGAAATTGTCTGACCCTAAAGGCGGTCCCAAAGAAGAACACAAGAAAGTCGATCCAGCGACTTTGCCGACCATCATTCGATCTGAGATCATGAACGGCGAACCGGATCGTATTGTTCGCGCAGAGGAAAAAGTTGAAGTCACACGTGGCGATACCCGTTTGACAGCAGATCGCGCTAGTTATTTACAAATTGAAGACCAGATTGACGCTTCGGGCAATATCGTTTTGAGTCGTGGCGAAGATTGCTACACCGGCCAAGTGATCCGCTTCGTGATGGAGACTGGCGTTGGCTACGTCTTAAAACCCAGCTACTACATTGCACGAAATAATGGGCAGGGCAAAGCAGACCGTATTGATTTCGCCAGCGAAGAGCGCTCGAATATCACCAATGGCACTTATAGCACTTGCCAAGGCTTAGACCCGGATTGGTATTTGAAAGCAGAAACCTTGAACTTAGATACTGGCCTTGATACCGGTGTCGCTGGTAAGTCGGTGTTGTATTTCAAAGGTGTGCCGATTATGGCAACGCCAGCGTGGATGGACTTTAGCTTTCCACTTTCTGGTGCTCGTCATTCAGGTATTTTGCCACCAACAATAGGGCACTCGAATAAAGGCGGGATTGAGTTTGGCTTGCCGTATTATTTCAATATCGCCCCTAACCGTGACCTTACCCTGCGTCCGAAAATGATCGCGCGTCGGGGTTTGCAATTAGGAGTGGAGGGCCGCTACCTTGGCGAAAGCTATGCAGGCGAGACGGCGATAGAAGGCGTGAGCGACAAGCTGACGAATACTACGCGTTATGCGATCAATTCGACGCATAGTCAGAAATTAACACCGGAAGCTGTGTTTTCATGGAATTTAAATCGCGCATCCGATAACGATTACCCGGCTGATTTTTCGAACTCCACTACCAAAACCGCTCAGCGCTTATTGCTACGAGAAGTGGGGCTCGACTATTACGGTTCAATTTGGAATGCGTCTTTGCGTTCGACTAGCTACCAAGTATTGCAAGATCCTTCAGCGCCAATTACTTTGCCGTACGAACGTTTGCCACAATTGAATTTTCATGCCGGCCAACATGATGTGATGGGATTAGATTGGTCGGTTGATGCTTTAATGACTCGATTCTGGCATCCGACTTTGATACGCGGTAATCGTGCTGTGATTAATCCGCAAGTATCTTTTCCTATCGTGCAGCCGGCCTTTTTTGCGGTACCTAAGTTATCGTTTCATGCGACTCAATATCAGCTCGATAATCCTGCGTTGGGGCAAAGTGCGAGTTTCCATAGAGCCTTGCCTAGCTTGTCTCTGGATACAGGCTTGATTTTCGAGCGACAAGCGAGTTTGCTTGGCGAAGCCATGACCCAGACCTTGGAGCCGCGCCTGTTTTACGTGAAAACACCGTACCGCGATCAAAGTCAATTTCCTCTATTTGATACCGCGATTGCCGACTTTAATTTTGCGCAAATTTTTAGTGAAAATCGTTTTACTGGGCATGATCGTATTGGTGATTCAAACCAAGTCACTGCTGGCTTAGTGTCGCGTTTTATTGAGAATGACGGTACGGAACGTTTTAAGTTCGCCTTGGGGCAGCGTTTCTATTTCAATACGCAGAAAGTGAGCTTGGATGGTAAGACTAATCCCAGTCGCTCTGATTTGCTGCTGGCGGGGAATGGTCAGATCTCAAACGCCTTGAATGTTGAAGCAGCCTTGCAAGTGAGTCAGAGCGATCGTCAATCGGTGCGTTCTAGTTACGGTATTCATTGGGAGCCGGCCGAGAAAAAACTAGTGAATTTGCAATATCAATTCCAAAGGGAAGTGTTAAAACAGTTGGAGTTATCCGGTCAATGGCCGATTTCTCATCGCTGGTATGCGGTTGGCAAAAGCAATTACTCTTTGTTAAATCGTAAATTGGTCGAAGGTTTGGCCGGTATTGAGTATAGAGCTGATTGTTGGGCCTTAAGATTTGTCGCCCATCGCTTTGCTACGACTAATTTGAATAACAATTCAGGGATCGCAATTCAATTGGAGTTGACGGGTTTGGCTCGTCTAGGTTTCGGCTCCAATCCAATTGAAACCTTGAAGAAAAGTATTAACGGTTATCAGCCTTCAACGGCGAATTGAGTGTTCTGTGTGATGGGAAGAATTGCCTTTCAGCATGTTCAGATTGGGTGCTCGGTTTGCGCTTCTTTGAGAACCGTGTATATTGCAGCTTTCGTCGATTTTCGACGTGGCAGGATTCGTGAATAAGCATTAATTTTTGTTTTTCACATTTTATTTTGATAAGACTTATTGTTTTTGTCTTTGTAGCTTTGGACTTATTTAGATTTGCGTTGTTTGAGCAGGTGCTTGAGTCAGCGTTTTGGAGATAAGGACTACAGATTTTTGGATGACTATGCGACACCTTTTGCAAATGAATCAATCGAAGCTCTCTTTTACGGCTGGTATTTCCTCTACCCTTTTAGGTTTGATGTTATCCAATGCGGCTTTGGCGCAAACAAGCTCGCCCGTCGCGCCTTTGCAAGAAACTGCGCCAGCGAAAGCCGCAGCTAAGAAGCCGGTGAAATCAGCGCTAATCAATGGTATTGCAGTTGTTGTGGGTGATGAAGTGATCACCAATCTCGAATTAAATGACAGAATTAATGCGATTGAACGTAGCTTGAAAGCGCAGGGAACAACTCCACCGAGTCGTGCAGACATTCAAAAGCAAGTGGTGGAACGCATGATCATTGACCGTTTGCAAATTCAACTCGCCAGAGAGCAAGGCATGCGCATCGATGATTTGATGTTAGATCGTGCGCTACAACGCATGGCAGAAACGAATAAGATGAGTTTGCAAGAATTGCGTAATCAGGTAGAACGAGAAGGAACATCGTTCGCCCAATTCCGTGAAGACATCCGTGATGACATCATGATTCAGCGCGTACGTGAACGTGAAGTCGACAGCAAGATTCAAGTTTCAGAATTGGAAATCGATAATTTCTTAGCGGCTGAAGCGATTGCGCCGAGCAAAAATCAAGAAATTAATCTCGGTCATATTATGGTGCGTATCCCAGAGAACGCTTCCGCTGAAGTGATCGCACAGAAAAATGCACGCGCACAAGAAGCGTATAAACGTTTGCGTATTGGTGAAGACTTCGCGAAATTGGCTGCAACGTATTCTGATTCCGTCGAGGCACTGAAAGGCGGCGAAGTTGGCTACCGTGAACAAGATAAGATTCCACCATTGTTTATGGATGCAGTAAATAAAATTTCTTTTGTAGGTGGATTCTCAGAAATCGTGCGTAGCCCGAATGGTTTCCATATTTTCAAACTGCTCGGTAAGCGCGATGTAGCGCCAGCAGCGGCTACTGCAGGCCAACAATCGAACGTACGTCATATTTTAATGCGTCCGACACAAATGATGACGGCAGTACAGGTAAAGCAAACGCTATTAGAACTGAAACAAAAGATTACGAGTAAAACAGCGACTTTCGAAGAATTAGCCAAGGCAAATTCGATCGATACCTCGGCAGCTAAAGGCGGTGAGCTTGGTTGGGTCTACCCTGGCGATACCTCGCCTGATTTTGAAGCTGCGATGAATAAATTGCAGATCAATGAAGTGAGCGACCCTGTTGAAACCCAATTAGGTTTCCACTTAATTCAAGTGACGGAGCGTAAATTGACGGAAGACAGTGTCGAGAAAAAACGCTCAGAAGCACGTCAATCGGTACGCGCACGTAAATCCGACGAAGCATTGCAAAGCTGGTTGCGTCAGTTACGTGATCGTGGCTATGTGGAGTTCCGTACGGAAGAGAAATAATGTCAGCAACATCTCCGGTTATTGCAATTACGGTCGGCGAACCGGCTGGCATAGGGCCGGAGATTTCATTGCTCGCCGCGTGGCAATTACGCAGCGAAGTTCGCCCAGTGTTGCTTGGTGATGCCGCCTATTTGGCGATGCTGGCACATGACCTGGATAAAGATATTCGTTTGATGGGCTTGTCTCAACAGGCACTTCGCTTTAACGGTTTACCTGGTTGCGGACGCGACCAAATTACTGTCATCGATTGCCCCTTAAATGCACATGTGGTGCCAGGGCAGCTTGATGCGCGCAACGGCCGAGCCGTCTTGCAAACACTTGATGTGGCGATGGAAGCGGCACAAAACAAATGGTGTGACGCCATGGTGACTGCACCACTGCAAAAGAGCACCATTAATGATGCTGGTGTGCCTTTTACAGGCCATACCGAATATCTCGCCGAACAAACTAAAACCGCACAGGTGGTGATGATGTTGGCGTGCGAAGCTTCTGCCACTTTGTCTCAGCCATTAAGGGTGGCGCTAGCGACCACGCATTTGTCACTGCGTGAAGTTGCGGATGCGATTCAGTTTGATCCTCTGTTAAACACATTGCAGATTATTCACCGCGATTTACAAGATAAGTTTGGTATCGCTAAACCACGTATTTTTGTTACCGGTTTAAATCCGCATGCGGGAGAGAACGGTTATCTCGGACGTGAAGAAATTGAAATCATCAACCCAGTGATTCAACATGCACGGTCTTTAGGTATGGATGTACGTGGCTCGTTTCCGGCAGATACGCTATTTCAACAAAAATATTTGAAAGATGCTGATTGCGTGCTGGCGATGTACCACGACCAAGGCCTGTCGGTCTTGAAGTATGCGAGTTTTGGTTTGGGTGTCAACATCACACTAGGTCTGCCTTTGATACGAACCTCGGTTGATCATGGCACAGCGCTCGATCTCGCTAAACTCGGTACTGGGTTGGCTGATGCGAATAGCATGAAAGTGGCAATTCGTATGGCGGCAGAAATGGTGAAGCGACAAGCTATGGCTGCGGTTAGCCAAGGCTAGTTAAGCTCAGAATCACAAGCGAAGAAAAACTGATACGCCAATCTGGCGCATCATCAAAAAATCAGAACGATATAAATCCAAGATGACGAAACACATAGCCCGCAAACGATTTGGCCAAAATTTTTTGACCGATCAACAAGTCTTGAACGACATTATCAGCTGCATCAATCCTAAGCAGGATGAGAGCATGGTCGAGATCGGCCCGGGCTTGGCAGCAATGACGCGTTTATTGCTTGAGGGTTTGCAGGCTTTACACGTGGTTGAACTCGATCGCGACTTGGTTGCTCGTTTAAAGAAGAGTTTTGATACGGCGAAATTGACCATCCATGAAGGCGATGCCCTGAAGTTTGATTTCGCGACCATTCCCGTTAATCCAGGTAAAAAGCTACGCATCGTTGGCAATCTGCCGTACAACATTTCTAGCCCTTTGTTGTTTCATTTGGCTGAGTATGCAGATCAAGTCGAAGACCAACACTTCATGCTGCAAAAAGAAGTTGTCGAGCGTATGGTGGCGGAGCCAGGTGGTAAGGAATACGGGCGTTTATCTGTGATGCTGCAATGGCGTTATCACATGGAGCTCTTGTTTATTGTGCCGCCAACGGCCTTTGATCCGCCGCCACGCGTCGACTCGGCGATTGTGCGTATGATTCCGAAAAAAGAAAAATTGCCATGTAAGTTGGAAAACCTCGAACTCGTCGTCACTAAATCATTCTCACAACGTCGCAAGACCATACGCAATTGCGTCGCGGGTCTGTTCGATGAACAACAATTGCAGAGCGTGGGAATCGATCCACAATTGCGCGCGGAAGCGATTCCATTAGAGCAGTATGTGGCGCTAGCGAATCTTTTGCCTTAAGATTTAGAAATAATGACAGCTATTCAAGATGCAGTGACTGCTACTTGTATATGGGTCGATTTTTCAGACAAGATTTGAGGCAACATGAATCTAACCAATACCCCAGAGTGGCAAGCCCTACTAGGACATCGTAGCCGCCTGCAACATCAACATCTGCGCGATTTGTTCGCGGATGATCCGCAGCGTTTCCATCGTTTTTCTTTAGAGTTAGAAGGTCTATTGGTTGACTACTCTAAGCAACGTGTCGATGAAGCTGCATTGAATGATCTGCTCGCCTTAGCGCGCAGCACTGGCGTTGAACATTGGCGTGATCGCATGTTTGCCGGCGATAAAATCAACGTCAGCGAAAATCGTGCGGTCTTACATACGGCCTTGCGTCATACCGATTACACGCCTTTTCCTAATGAAGAACACAATGTCATGCCGCAAGTGCATGCGGTCCGCAAACAGATGCGAGATATTGTTGAACGGGTGCGCAGTGGCTTGTGGCGCGGCTTCAAGGGTGATGCGATTCAAAACATCGTTAATATCGGTATCGGTGGTTCTGACCTCGGTCCTAAATTAGCGACGCGTGCGCTGTCCGCTTTGCAGCATCCGGGTTTGAATTTCTACTATGTGTCGAATCTCGATAGTGCGCATCTCGCACCCTTGATCGAGCGTTTAGATCCGCGCACGACTTTATTTATCGTCGCTTCAAAAACCTTCACCACGCAAGAAACCAGTATCAATGCCCATACAGCGCGCAATTGGTTATTGGCGGCGGCTACCGAAGAGTGGGCGATTGCCAAGCACTTTATCGCGGTCACCTCGAATCCGAGCAAGGCACATGAGTTTGGTATCCCCGATAGCAATATCTTGCAGATTTGGGATTGGGTTGGTGGCCGTTATTCTTTGTGGTCTGCGGTTGGACTGTCGGTGGCGTTGGCAATTGGTATGCGAGGCTTCGAGCGCTTATTAGAAGGCGCAGAAACGATGGATCAACATTTCCGTACCGCGCCTTTAGAGAAGAATCTGCCTGTCTTGCTCGCCTTAATGTCGATTTGGAATACGAATTTCTTAGGCGCAGAAACGACTGCGGTATTGCCGTATAACGAATCGATGCGTCATCTGCCAGGCTTCTTGCAACAGCTAGAGATGGAGTCCAATGGTAAAACCGTGAGCCGCGATGGTGAGGCGTTGACTTGCCGCGCCAACCCTATCGTGTGGGGTGAAATTGGCGTCAACGGTCAACATGCTTTCTTCCAATTGCTGCATCAAGGTGGATGGTTGATTCCCTGTGACTTCGTGGTGGCAGCGAGCAGTGACTATCCTTTGCCTGGACATCAAGCGCCTTTGCTGGCGAATTGTCTGGCGCAAAGTTCCGCGTTAGCCTTCGGTAAAACGGAGCAACAAGCACGTATAGAACTTGCCGCGCAAGGTTTGAAAGAAGCGGAAATCACCAAGCTCTTGCCGCATAAAGTCTTTGCCGGAAATCAGCCTTCGAATACGATTTTGATGACCAGCTTAGATCCTTTCCAACTGGGCATGTTACTAGCGCTGTATGAGCACAAGGTGTTCGTGCAAGGCGTGGTGTGGGGCATTAATTCCTTCGACCAATGGGGCGTGGAGTTGGGCAAACAATTGGCGAATAGTTTGCTGCCTGCTTTGCAGGGTAATCCCGAATTTGATGGACAGCTCGATGTATCCACTCAAGGTTTGATTGCCTATTTTAGGCGTTATGGAAATAACTGAGCGTGCAAAGCATCTAGTTCTTCAAAGTTAAACGTCGCTGCATCCCTGCCTGCGCAGGGATGGCGACTTCAGTAACCTGATCAATACGCAGAACCATCCTTGTGCAAGAAAGCCCATGCGCCATTTTGGAAAACGGCTTTTAAATCTTCATCAGGGTAATTCACTTCATCACCGGCACTGCGGTCGCCCACTTCTAGGTACAAAATAACTTCATCAGTTTCATTGACGAGGCAATGGGCGTCATCGGTCCCTGCCTTAAAACCTACGCACATGCCGGGTGCTAATATCGTCTTGCCCGCATTGTTGAGCAATGTCGGATGGCCTTGCACGATATAGATAAACTCATCTTGTTTAGTATGACTATGGCGCAAGGCCGAAATGGCGTTCGGCGCTAAGGTCGTTAGATTTACACCAAAATTTGTCAGCCCAAATAGGTCTCCCAAGATACGTTTTTCACGACCTTCCATGCGCGAGGCGAAGGGTTCTGGATAAATGGATTTTTTGGCGCGTGGCGCGACTTCGGTGGCGATGATGGCGTTGGCTTGGTTTGGCATAGTCGTTTCCATATGTTAGATTCAATTGGGTGCAAGTTATCTTTGGCTATTGCGTGTCGCTTGAGTTTAATTTGAAACAAGATAAATTTTCTTCTGTCATTGTGATTTTGAATCGCAACATGCTTTAATCAGTTCGTCGACCATTTTGTGTGCTTCCTGAATTTGCGATGCACTCAGTTCTTTTTCTTGGAGAGCCAGCTTCTTCTTTATGCTAGTAGATGGCGTGTGCCCTTCAGATTTATATATTGCAATTCGGTAGGTATAGGCTCTTAAAGTATCTCTATCAACGAAACCATCCCTTGCTTTATTAACGCCATCATCATAGAGCTGTTGAAGCACAATAAACGTGTCGCTGTCACCACTTTTTGCTGCGGCTTCTAACTGTTCAACCGCTTGTTTTTTCCAAGCGATAACCGCTGGGTCTGATGGGCGACTTTCTAAAATAGTCGTGTCACCAAATGGTCCTTCATAAAAGAAAGCGTTTGCCGCACCTTTCACCTTTGCTTTGACTGCAATATTTAATAGATCAAGTCGATGTGTCATCGCAGCGTAGTCAACGCCAATGCAATGTCGCTTTGATTCTTCTAGTTCCGGCTTTCTTGCAGAAATATGCATTTGGTTATCTTGATTGATCTCCCAAGAGTCGAAGGACTTCAATTCCTTCGCATCATGAAAACAACGTGCCAATATTTGATAGCGCTTAAAGGTATCTTCAGGCGTCGTTGAATGAGCGAGTTCCTTTAATTCTTCCACTGCGGTTTTTACATTTTGCGGATCTTTTTTCACAGGTGTTGCTGCTTGTAGCGCTTGAGGTGTTACGTGTTTGATGGAATGTATAGCCGCTGGCGCTGGCTTTTGTGCCGTTTTCGTAGTTGAATCTCTCGCATCCCAAGCCAGATACATGCCGACAACAAGGCTGCCGCAGACGATGACGTAAAGGGGGGAGCGAAGTTTCATGTAACAAAGTGGCTTGAGTAAAGTGAAAAATGCTAGGTAAAGACAATATGAGGAATTCTACCCTCGAATGCCAGCTGAAAGCAGACAAGGTACAATGCAGGCTTATTTGCTTACATCGCTTTTTCAGAGGATTTTATGCGTATTCTTCACACCATGCTCCGCGTTGGCAATTTACAGCGTTCGATTGATTTTTATACGCAGGTTTTGGGGATGAAACTTCTGCGTACTTCAGATAACCCAGAATACCAGTACACCTTAGCTTTTCTTGGTTATGGCAATAACCCTGAACATGCCGAATTGGAATTGACCTATAACTACGGCGTTGAGTCTTACGAGATGGGCACTGCCTATGGTCATATCGCTTTAGCGGTATCTAATGCGGCGGCAGCGTGTGAAGCCGTGCGCGCAAAAGGCGGTAATGTGACGCGTGAAGCGGGCCCGGTGAAGGGCGGTAAAACGGTCATCGCTTTTGTGCAAGACCCTGATGGATACAAAATCGAATTGATTGAGCGTGAGTTTGATCAAGTCGTGACGCTGTAAGATAGTTTTAGACAGTTTGGCTTCATGATGTCACTCGTAAAACAAGCATATTACTTAAGCTTGGCAAAACATGCCGCAGTGGTCGGCATGCTTGCGGTGTTGTTCGGGTGTGCAAGCACACCGGTCACCGAGCCCAGCGCTAACGACACAGCGAAACCCAGTGCACCACAAACTGAGGTTGCTAGTGGTATCGTGTTGAAGCCGGTGACCAACCCTATTGCTGTTGGTGGTGCAATCGTCACGGCCAGTGAAGAAATGCCGCCTGCGGCACCGCGTGAGTTTCGTGCGGCGTGGGTGTCGACCGTGGCCAATATCGATTGGCCTAGCCGTCGTGACCTCAGCACAGAAAAGCAGCAAGCTGAAATCATTCAGATTTTGGACACTGCTGCGCAGCTCAAACTGAATGCTTTGATTTTGCAAGTGCGGCCTAGTGGTGATGCGATTTATCCGTCAAGCTTAGAACCATGGTCAGAGTTTTTGACAGGGGAGCAAGGACGAGCGCCGAACCCTTGGTACGACCCACTACAGTTTTGGATAGAGCAAGCGCATAAGCGCGGCATACAGTTACATGCGTGGTTCAATCCTTACCGTGCACGAACACCGTCGATGCGCACCCCTTATGCGCCGACGCACATTGCTAAACGCGCACCGCAAGTTGTGCGCACCTATGGCGATCTACAATGGATGGACCCAGCCGAACCACTCGCGGCGCAGAACACGCTAGCGGTCATTCGTGACGTAGTGCAGCGTTATGATATCGATGGCGTGCATATTGATGATTATTTTTATCCTTACCCGATAAAGAATAGTGCGGGCGCAGAGATTGATTTTCCAGATGTTGCTGCATGGCGAGCCTATCAACAAAGTGGAGGTGCCTTAGCACGCGCAGATTGGCGTCGCCAACAGGTGAATCATTTGGTTGAGACGATATACGTTAATGTGCATCAGCTCAAACCATGGGTGAAATTTGGCATTAGTCCATTCGGTATAGGACGCCCAGATCGTCTACCGAATGGCATCACGGGTTTTAGTCAGTATGACAAACTGTATGCCGATGTTGAACTCTGGTTGCAAAATGGTTGGCTCGATTATTTAGTGCCGCAATTGTATTGGCCTATCACGCAAACGGCACAGGCCTTTCCTGTGCTGAATAATTATTGGCACGCGCAAAATCCACTGCAACGGCCCATCTGGCCTGGTCTCTATACCAGCAAAATCGATAGTAGTGAAGCGAGTTGGAGTAGTGACGAGATTTTGAAGCAGATCGATATCACCCGAAATAATCCGAATGCGGGGCATAGCCACTTCAGCTTTATTCCCTTGGCCCAAGATCGCAAGCAGGTACGTTCACGTCTAGCGGCAGAGAAATATATTGCGCCTGCTTTGGTGCCAGCGTTCCCATGGTTGAATCCACAAGGCTTAGTCACACCGCGCCCAACCTTGACTTACTCTAAAGATCAAAAGCAGATTCGTTTGAGTTGGGAAAACAATGCGACGAGTGTGGTGCAAGTTGCGATCTGGAAGCGCAGCGATCTGGGCTGGCAGTTTAGCGTGCAGGAGGCGACGCAGGCTTTGATTGCAGTCGATGCCGACAGCAAAGGTAATCGCATTAAGCAAGTGGTCGTTTCTAGCGTGAATCGCTATGGTGAAGAGAGTGCGCGAAGTTCAATTACGATCGAGTGAGAGTTGACCCTCTCAACCTTCGATGGTCGGTTGTCATGAGTAAATTTTAGCCTACTCGACGTGCAGTAAGCCGGGTGTGGCCCGGCGGCCACTCACTTTCTTTGCTTCGCCAAAGAAAGTAAGC
>CALKVB010000680.1 GCA_937996605.1 uncultured Oxalobacteraceae bacterium
CCCTCACGTATGGGTCTCTGAGATTGAAGCCAAAGAAGCAGGATTAGTCGATAACGATTGGGTAGAAGTGTTTAACAGTAACGGTACTTTGACAGCGCGGGTCGTGGTCAGTCAGCGCGTACCAAAAGGCATGTGTTTGATGTATCACGCTCAAGAAAAAATTGTGAATACACCAGGTGCAGAACTCTCCGGTATGCGCGGTGGTATCCATAACTCTGTGACCCGTGCGGTGTTGAAGCCGACCCACATGATTGGTGGCTACGCCCAGCTATCTTATGGCTTTAATTACTATGGAACGGTTGGTAGTAACCGAGATGAATTTGTGGTGTTGCGTAAGATGAGGAAAGTAGATTGGTTAGAAGGAAAATTGGACGAAGCTGCGCACGATAAAAAATACGCTGCTAAAGCTGCAAATCAACTTGCGAACGAAAAAGGAGCAGCTTCATGAAAATTCGCGCACAAGTAGGCATGGTGTTGAACCTCGATAAATGTATCGGTTGCCACACCTGTTCCGTGACCTGTAAAAACGTGTGGACTAGCCGTGACGGTGTTGAGTACGCTTGGTTCAACAACGTCGAAACGAAGCCTGGCATTGGTTATCCTAAAGAATGGGAAAATCAAGCCAAGTGGAAAGGCGGTTGGCATAGAAACGAGGCTGGCAAATTAGAGCCAAAACAAGGTGGCAAATTGCGCATCTTGGCGAACATTTTTGCGAATCCAAATCTGCCACAAATCGATGATTACTACGAACCATTCACCTTTGACTATGAGCGTTTGCAAAACGCACCCTTGTCACAAACGCCACCGACAGCACGTCCGATTTCTGTCATCACTGGCAAGAAAATGGATAAGATCGTCTGGGGCCCGAACTGGGAAGATGACTTAGGCGGTGAATTTAGCTCACGTAGCCGTGATCAGTTATTCGAAGGCGTACAAAAAGAAATGTACAGCACCTTTGAATCGACTTTCATGATGTACTTGCCACGTTTGTGTGAGCACTGTTTGAATCCAGCATGTGTGGCGTCATGCCCATCCGGCTCGATCTACAAACGTGAAGATGACGGCATCGTGTTGGTGGATCAAGACAAGTGCCGCGGCTGGCGTATGTGTATCTCTGGTTGCCCTTACAAAAAGATTTACTACAACTGGAGTTCAGGCAAAGCGGAAAAATGTACCTTCTGCTATCCACGTATTGAAGCAGGCCAACCTACCGTTTGTTCTGAAACATGCGTAGGCCGTATTCGCTACTTGGGCGTGTTGTTGTATGACGCCGACAAGATTGAAGCAGCGGCATCCACACCGAATGAGCAAGATTTGTATCAAGCGCAGTTAGATTGCTTCTTAGATCCGCACGATCCAGAAGTCATCGCTGAAGCGCGCAAACATGGTATTCCAGAAAGCTGGATTGAATCTGCGCAAAAATCGCCTGTGTACAAAATGGCGATGGAGTGGAAGATTGCGTTCCCATTGCATCCTGAATATCGCACGCTGCCTATGGTTTGGTATGTACCACCACTGTCACCAATTCAAAAAGCAGCAGAAGCAGGCCACATGGGCATGAACGGTATTATTCCTGACGTGAAGTCCTTGCGTATTCCTGTGCGCTATTTAGCGAACTTGCTAACAGCAGGCAAAGAAGAGCCAGTCTTGGAAGCCTTGGAAAAAATGTTGGCGATGCGTGCCTATAAGCGTTCTGAAGTCGTGCATGGTGAACTCGATCATGATGTCTTGAAACAAGTCGGTTTGACCGCAGCACAAGTCGAAGACATGTATCAAACCATGGCGATTGCGAACTACGAAGATCGTTTTGTGATTCCATCCTCCCATAAAGAAATGGTGGAAGATAGTTTCAACGAAAAAGGTAGTTGTGGATTTACCTTTGGTAATGGTTGTTCAGGCGGTACTTCTGATGGCGCTTTGTTTGGTAAGAAGCCGCAGGGTAGTGTGATTTTTGTGGATATGCCGAAGTCGAGAAAAAAACTCTCAACGACGGAGTAGCTTTTGGCTCCCTTCTCCCGCAGGCGGGAGAAGGGTCGGGGATGAGGGACGTTGACCAAGTTGATCAGAATTTATTTCGCGATGTCAAACAGTTCGGATTACTCAATGCCCCTCACCCTAACCCTCTCCCGCTTGCGGGAGAGGGGATGTTCAAAGTTAAAACAACGCCATAAACGCCACAAAGAATAAAGGAAATCGTATGCAAATTTATCGCATTTTATCCGCACTACTGAGTTACCCGCAGCCCGATTTGATCGCTGCTCTGGCAGAGATTCGTGCTGAATTAGCGGCAGATCAAGAGACTGCGGATGCTCTCCAGCCTTTGCTGAATTATTTGCAAGAAAGTGATTTGATCAGTGTTCAAGAAAACTACGTGGGAACCTTCGATCGTACCCCTTCAGTGGCTCTGCACTTGTTCGAGCATATTCACGGTGAAAGTCGTGATCGTGGTCAAGCGATGGTTGATTTGATCTCAGAATATCGCCGTTATGGTTTTGAGCCAGAAGCGAGCGAATTGCCAGATTATGTTCCGCTATTTTTGGAGTTCCTCAGTTTGGTCGATGCTGACACCGCGGAAAAATTACTCGGTGAAGCGATTCACGTTCTAGCTGCGATTGGTATCCGCTTACAGCGCAAAGACAGCCCTTACGCCAACGCGTTCTTATTGTTGACTGCATTTACAGATGTGGTGCCGCAAGAGCAAGGCGAGCCTCCTGTGCGCGATATGGACGACGCGATGGAAACCTTTGGCCCTGGTGTCGATGGTGTTGAGCCTTTGTTGAAGCCAGGTTTATCGTGCTCATCGGGTGCTGCATCGGGCGGCGAGCAGGCAGTGAATTTTTATCCACGTCAACCCAAGGCTGCGAATCAAGCAGCTGCAAATTAAACTTTTTGGGAGTCAGTGATGGACTACTTACATCAATTTTTATACGGGATTTATCCCTACATCGCTTTAGCGATTTTCTTGTTCGGTAGCTTGGCCCGTTTTGAGCGCGAGCAGTACACATGGAAGAGCGATTCTTCTCAAATGCTACATCGCGGCAATCTTCGTCTCGGCAATATCTGCTTTCACATTGGTGTGCTTGGATTGTTCTTCGGGCACTTAGTCGGTTTGTTAACCCCGGTGAGTGTGTGGGATGCACTTGGTGTGTCACACGGATTCAAACAAATGATCGCGATTGTGATGGGCGGAACTTTCGGAACTTTATGTATGTTCGGTTTGCTGATTTTGTTACACCGTCGTTTGACAGATCCTCGTATTGCCGCTGTCACAAAAACCGGCGACAAGATTTTGTTGCTGTGGATTTTCATCACCTTGGCCTTAGGCTTGTCGACGATTGTTGAGTCTATGGATCACCGTGATGGACACATGATGGTGTTATTGATGACATGGGCGCAGCACATTGTGACCTTTAAAGGCGACGCAGCGACCTTCATCATTGGTGCACCGTTCTTGTTCAAGGCGCATTTGTTTATGGGCTTGAGCTTGTTCGTAATTTTCCCATTCACTCGTTTAGTGCATGTGTGGAGCGGTTTCGCCTCGGTTGGCTATTTGAGTCGCGCATGGCAGTTGGTACGCCCACGTTGATTATTTGAATAGCGGTGGATGTAGAAAGAAAACCCCTCAACGCCGAGACGCCGAGGCGCTGAGAAAGAGCTGAGGAAGCAAAACCTGTCTTTGACTTTCTCTGCGCCCCTCTGTGTCTCTGCGTTTCGGCGTTGAGGGGTTTTGATTTTGTTCGATTAACGTTAAAGATTTTCTTTGCGCTCAAGCCCAAACTTCGATTGTTGTCGAATTTAAACAGGAGGCAATTATGCCCGTCATAGTCAATGGTTACGAACTCAGCGATGCTGAGATGGAAAAAGAGCTTCCTGAACATCAAGGAACCGCCGATCCAATGAAGAGTGCGATGACCGCATTAGTCTTACGTCGGGTTTTGTTGGACAAGGCGAATGAGCTCGGCTTGTCAGGTGAAGACGAAGACAAAATCGAAGCTTTGTTAGTACGTGAAGTGGTCGTGCCGAAACCAAGTTCCGAAGAATGCCTGCGTCATTATCAAGCACATTCACAACGTTTTACTGTGGGTGAATTGGTCGAAGCAAATCACATTTTATTCCAAGTGACACCTGCGCTCGATCTGGATAATTTGCGACGTCATGCTGAAGTGGTGTTGCAAGATTTGTTGGACAATCCAGCCAATTTTGCCGCGATGGCGAAAGCAAATTCAAACTGCCCATCAAGTGAAGTGGGTGGCAATCTTGGACAATTAACACGTGGCGACACCGTTCCTGAATTTGAAAAAGTGATTTTCTCCGCAGAAGAACACAAGATCGTGCCACGTTTGGTGGAAACGCGATTTGGTCTGCATATCGTGCAACTAGGGCGTAAGTTGGCGGGCAAATTACTGCCATTTGAACAGGTAGAAAGTAAGATTGCCGATGCCATGCAAAGAGCAAGTCACGACCATGCTTTGCGTCAGTATCTGCAATTGATGGTTGGTCAGGCCAAAATTAGCGGTATTGAATTGGCAGGTGCCGAAACACCGCTCGTTCAGTAAGACGCGATTATTTGCCCAAGTCAAGCGGCAACAAAGCATATTGTAGAGTTAATGTAGAAAGAGAGCAGTATCATGTCTCAAGCAATGATGAGCTTGGTTAAACAACACCAAGAATGTGATGATCAATTGAATCGTGTCGAGGCTGCTTTGCACAAAGCAGATTTGGCATCGGCGGGTCGAAATTTCCGTTTGTTCGACGAACAGTTAGAACATCATTTCCGCTTAGAAGAGGAACGATTGTTTCCTGCCTTTGAAAAAGAAACAAGCATGACAAATGGGCCTACCGTGGTGATGCGTGGTGAGCACGCAGAAATCCGCCAGCTTCGTGACCAAGCGATGAATGAGATTGAACAAGGTCAAGTTGAGGCTGCCTTGGCTTCTATCGATACCTTGAATGTCTTGATTCAACAGCACAACGTTAAAGAAGAAAATATTCTTTATCCTATGTGCGGTGGAAGCATTCCGCATTTGTCGAAGCTTTTAGGCTTTGGTGGTTGTGGTGGTGCGTGTTCTTGCGCGGCATAAAAGTAAACGCGAAGCAGCCTCAGTATGAACGCTCAGATGGAGAGCGGCTTCGTTTGCCATTGCTTTGTCTTACTTGCGCTTCCTGAGTGTCCTGATGTTGCTTGCTGTACGATTTGCTGGAGACTATGGGGGAACAGGGTGCGGAAATGAAGACATCGTTGAACTCCATGCGAAGTAATACCCATAGTGCAGCCCCTATTTTGAACTACGATTTAGCACCGCGCCCGGAAATCATTTTCGGTTGCATGATGCCAGCGCCGTGGTGCGGCGCAATTGCAGGTCTCGTCTTAGCCTTTGCCCCTACGCAGGGCTTACCAAATCGGTTTTCGCCGTTGGTGCTCTCGCTCACGCATCTCATCGCCCTCGGTATGTTAGTGCCGATCATGATTGGTGCCTTATTTCAATTGTTCCCCGTGTTGGGTGGACAACATGTCCGCGCGACGCGTTATATCGCGCCGTTTGTGGCGCTGGGTTCTGCCACCCTTGCTGGTCTATTGAGTTTTGGTTTTTATACCCATGAAGCCCAAATGTTTGTGCTGGCGGCAGCCATCGCTGGCTTACTCTATGGCAGTGTTGCGATCGTACTTTGCGAAGCAGCTTTGCGTTTGCGACTATCCGCGATCGCCGATGCTAGCTTACGCACTTTAGCTGGAATTGCCTTAGCTATCGCCGTTGTAGTGGTGCTTGCCTGTGGTCTGTGTTTGCTGTTGGCGGGATGGTGGCAGTTTGATCTTCTCGCGCTCTTGCAAGCGCATGTGTGGTGGGCTTTAGTTGGTTGGGTAGGGTGTTTGGTATTAGGCGTTGCTTCCACTGTAGTGCCGATGTTTTGGCAAACGCCACGCCCAAATGCTATATGGCGCCGTGTCACGCCGTATCCAATTTGGATCAGTTTAGCGGTGAT
>CALKVB010000681.1 GCA_937996605.1 uncultured Oxalobacteraceae bacterium
TGCCTTTGGTCAACCATAATTTCAATCATCTGCGATGAGGATCAATCCTTCGGAGTGGTTTGTGCCTCGAGACTTGTGGAACAATTTTGAGCAAGTCATCGCGTCGATTCGATGGTTGGAGCAGCAAGAGCCTGTGGCGGATCTCAAGGATGCGGAGGGCTCCTTTGAACCGCACTTTGTGCAAAACATGTTGGACATTGTGCAACTTCCTCCGCTTGGATATGAAGGTCCGGTGGGTAATCCCTCATACGTACTGGAACGAGCCTTACGCGCAGGGTTTTACAAACCGGTGCGGTATTTATTGGTTATGATGCCACCTTCTTCTTTGGACGATGTATCCACTTTTCTCGCTCATGCCACGACGCCTCACTCTGCTCTGCCTTTGCTGATGGCGGGTGCTGACCCTTGCCATAACAGATCGGCTACCCTCCTACACGCATGTCTGCGTCGAGACCGATACCCGCGAATGATTGACTTTTGGCTGGGGCGTGATGTTCCTGTAACGGCCGGAGTAGTGTCGGCAGCGATCAGCAAAGGCGACACCGTGCTTTTACGTCGCATGCTTTCGCTTTTGCCAACTCCTCTTACCGAGGCGGACACGTTGATGTTGGAGCGGTGTCTGGTTTTGACACT
This sequence comes from uncultured Oxalobacteraceae bacterium, assembly GCA_937996605.1. Taxonomy (GTDB): domain Bacteria; phylum Pseudomonadota; class Gammaproteobacteria; order Burkholderiales; family Burkholderiaceae_D; genus Undibacterium. The sequence continues at coordinate 634 of CALKVB010000681.1, forward strand.
CAAAATGAGTCAGGGCGAAACGATCCGGGAGCTGTTGCGGTATGGCATCAATCCATATTTGGTCGGGTTTGAAAACATCTTTCGGTACATGAACAAGCAAACGGAGACTTGCTGGCTGATTGCCAAGCGAATGGCGGAGCGAACCGGTCAAAACATGTCGAAGCACAAGGAGGCTCTGCTGGAAAGTGGTAATTGGTTGTGGCATGATTTGGAATTGGCGCTCCGCAAAGGCTGGACCAAAAAGCTGGTGGAACGAGTGTATCTAACCTTGTGCACGACTGAAGGCGTGGATCTCATCGACATCATGCATCGCCAGCTATCCGATCGTCTGGACATGAAAATGCACAAGTGTCTGGGTCTGCGATTGGCGGTGGACCACAAGTCGCTCAAAGTTGCCATGTATCTACAAGAGAAACATGGGCTATATCGAAAAGATTGTTGCAGCTGTGAACTGCTCCCCAAAGATACACCATGTACATTTGAAAAGCAACGTCGAACCAAGTTGATATATTGAAAGAGTTTACAAACGATCTGCAATACAAACAGCTTTCAACACATGCTCTTTGATCTCTTCTTCTGCTTTGCGCTTTGAAGCTTTCGGTTTGTGGAGAATTGGAGGTGGTCTCAGTAGCCGTTTGATGCGCTTGTTTTCACCTATGTACTCTCGATAGGCGGCATACTCCCCGTGACTGTAATCGGCGCCTTCTCCAATCAACAAACTGATCGACATTAGTTCTTCTGCCCGGTCGTAACTTCGCACGCTGAGCGTCCGCGTAATGAGCGCATAGATGAGAGGAGCATCTCGGAGAATCGTCTGGGTTGAATCGATCTCCAATGGCGCAGGGGACATCCAGTGTTGAACGGCTCCTTTGGGCACATGATGTAAGAGCCACTTGAGTGTCGGATACGTCTTTTGTCGGCGAAGCATTTCTAAGAGGCGCGTAAACGAGGGATAAATACGTCGCTGCAGTAGCCATTCCGCGGTTGCAATGTCGCGGAAGTACAAATGGCTAAGAGCATCAGCAGGCACTCCGGACTTTAGTAGGACTTCGACCGCATCTTGACTCCAGTCGAAAGGGATCGTGAATCCTCCCTTGTCAAACGGGAAGAGTTCTGATAGCTTCTTGTCATGCAATATGGCGTGTAATAACTGGGGCCTATGAGAGCCAAGACAGAAGGAGCGGATATCACTACTGAACTGAATACCCATTCCGAGAAGATGAAGCACTTCCTTGTCTTGCATTTGATACGACAAGTGAACGTGCGGACACTGTTCCACCTTGATGGCTCCAAACTCGAGAAACATAATCAATCGACGGTACGTCATGCGGCTTGCCTTCGATGACATCGCCCATTGCTCCTTGGGAATGTACCGATCCACCAGCTCCAACATAGGCCTGCAGATAGCTGCTCCGGATAGCGACAGGTTGATATTGTATGCGAATTCGTTCAACTGCAGTCCACAGTCGATGAGCCATTGTACAGCTTGCCAGTGACCAGATTCGATGATGCGGCACACGATTTCCACATCCTTTTGCATGGCTTGGACCATCGGATGAGGGTGTCGGTAAAAGTCGTGCTTTTCGTTGAATCTGACGCCCTTGTTTACAAGCACTATCCCGTAAATCAAGCCGAAAAGCCGCGGCTCACCGATCCAAAGCACGGCGGGAGAGAACAGTTGATCCCGGCTTGTCATCCTCTCGTCGTATACCAAACCCCAGCCAACCGATATTTCGTGTGAAGGGTGGTGAAACGGATGGTTTGGATCTGTCACCATGTCCGCGATCGCATGAAGCACTTGTCTCCAGTCGCGAAGCTTGTCCAGCGACTGCAGAATGGTCAGATACTGCTTTGTCTCAGGTCGCTCTACCAACATTTCTTCAAGACAGTGACAATCTCGGACCATGACAGACAACGCCCCGGTCCAGCCTTCGTTCAAATCCATGATGTAGTTTTTTGAATCTTTGAACTTCTCGCATCAAGAAGCTGCTACTTCTCGAGAGTAAGTTATATATATATATGAAATTTGCCATGGTTCAGACCTCATCCACTTCAGCGTATCGTTTCATTTTCCCATTTTTCCCCAGCCATGAATTCTTGCAAGGGTCTTCTCTACGTGAACGCATCGAAACCCGCAACGGATCCGCTGGACGATGAGTTGACCCGTGGCATGCAAGTCTTACTGGACGAAGCCAAGCAAAACACTGGCTTTTACCACAAAGCCTCGTCTACTTTTCGGGAAGGTGTGGCGACCAAAGGCTGGCACACCTGCATCTGTAGGGCCACGTCCACCAACGTTGACTATCTCATTTCACCCAACGTGGCAACCAACAGTCTTTGCGTCCATTACTTGCAATGCCATCGCGACGAAGTCAGTGCCGAAGACATGGCTGTGCTTCGGGATCTTTTGGGTCGAAAGGGTGAAAAACGGCCTCGGGACGAAGCTCAAGCAGATCAACCGGAGAAGAAAGCCAAGATTCAGGAATGCACTTCCATCACCTACATGGTTTCCCGCACGAGATTGGCAGAGTTGCTGGCTCGGGATGGCAAAGCGGGCGACTTGAGTTCTTTGTATGCGCTGACTGCACATATGAGCAGGAAGATCGACTTTCCGGAGCGTTTTATGGCGGTGATCAAGGACAACGGCAACGACTTCTGGATCGAATTTCGAGAACGTGAAACCAATCACTTAATTTGCCGAATGGATTGGTGTGAGCCAGTATTTTATTGTGTATTGGCTTTGATTCGTTCGATTGGATCTGAACAATAAATAATACTATTCGCGACGAGCTCGTTTTTCAATCCCTCGTTCCATATTGGCTTTGATTTCATTGGAATCGGACGCACGACTACCATGAATATGTGAAAAAAGAAGATGGAGAGTATTGGCGCAATAGCTCATACACCTTGAATCGGTACCAATGATGACTGTGCAACCAAATCCATCTTTGAAGAGAGTTTGACACTTTGACACCCTTTTCCAAAAGAATTCTGACAAGTTCATCATCACGTTTGAATGTGGCTTGTTCCAGAACCCACATCAAATCTGTGTTTGAGTCATCCAACATCAATTGAAAGACATTCATTGATTTCTTTCGAAATGCGCGAAGTATGGAGTAAGAACTCCGTGCCCCACGTTTCCAACAAAGCTTTACCATGTCTGCTCGATTCAAGTCCACCGCAGCGACCAGAACCTTGTTCCAATCGATGGTAAGTCCGCGCTTGGTGAAGAATTCCATTGATTCGGTATTTCCATTTCGAATTAGGAACCGACATGGCAACGATCGATCGCCGATGACTTTGATAGCACTTTGAAGAAATCGACATCCTTGCAAGACTGGGTCACATGTCCATTGAATGTAATTGCGATCCACGTCATGAAAATGAATTTGATAGGCTTTGAGCAGTTCAGGTATTGTTGATGAGCGCTCCATCTCGGCCCGCCCAATCAGTAGCTTTTCCATTCGTTTGTCGGATGCAATTAACTCTTGGAGTTCATTTCCTGTCGGATTACAATAAATAATAGCCTCGAGCAACCCTTGAACCGGAGTTTCAGCATGTTTCAATGTTTGAACGGAATCGGTGAGCATTCTTTTATTCCAGTGTGTTTTAAACACGCTTCGATACACGCCAACGAGGTCGGCTGTCCGAAATGAGACCAAGTGACGAATGCTGGTCTTATGTATATATATACAAATTGGCTTTGGTTAGACGTTGCCAGATTCGACGGAGCGGATCATTTTTCCGAAATCCAAAATCATTTTTCCAACCATGGAGTGGGAATCATTGGATCAGGACGAGCAGATTGAGGTGCCTTTGACGCATTCCATTAGTGCGGGGTGGAATGGACCGGTGGCGGTTATGTATCGTGATTGCGGTTCGTTAACCGGCGTACCGCCTGAAGATATGCGTCGAGTTCGCTGCATTCAAGAGTTGGACACGTTGAAGGATTGGCGCACCATTATTCGAGTGGTGTCTTCGCGTATTCGCAATCCCAAGCATGTCTTGTTTTGCAAGGATGTCTCCACTGCACACGCACGCGATTCCGATATTATGCAGAATCAAGGCTATTGGTCGGATGGTCATGATCGTCATCGCGAGTGCGAGCGCAGGCTGTACAACTCGGACATTTTGTGGATGAACGAAGATCGGGTGTTTGGATTGGCGTATGCGGTGATGCATGCCATGAAAGCCAAGTTTCAGCCCAAGTCGCATCACAGCAATGGTGCCAAGTTGTCGCGTAACGAACGGGTGGCCTATTGGGTGATGATGTCTGGTTATACTCCGGCTTTGCAATGGCTGATCCATTGCGGCCTTCGCGTGGCGGACGTCTTTGACCAAATGAATGAGCCAGAGCATGCCAAGGTGAAGCTGACACTGAGTTGCGCCCAGACCAAGTCCATGTTGCAGTTTCTGGAGCAAGAACTCAATGAAAAGTTCCAACCTATTCCTCGGTATAAGTTCAACGAGCTGTCGTTCTCGCAAATCAAGTTTTTGATGAGTGCCGGGCTTTTTGTGGAGAAACCGGCCGAGTGTAACCTTAATCCAAAACGTATGGAGGATGATGAAATCATGGAGTTGGTGGACCAAGGATTTCCGTTTCCCTCCATGTTGGTCAAGTGTTTGACGAGCACGACGTATCCCCGCTGTATGGCCAAGATGATTCCCTTGATTCGAGAAGAAGTCAAGAATCCCAACATTTATGAGCGTTCCCAACTCCCGCAAGAGCGATACGAGCGGTATTCGTTTCACGATCCACTGCAAGGCATCAATTGGTTGCCTTCACAAGCGGGACTGCTGCTGGAGGCTGGGGTCGACACGTCTGTGATTTCCATGCTGCCGATTCGAAACAAGGATCATGTGTCCTTCGTTTGTCGAGCTCAGATTCGGCCTTCGCTGTCGCGTATGGTGGAAGTGTGTACCCGTTGGGATCGTTCGATGGCTCTTGACATCTTGAACTACTTTCAAGGCTTCAGCGATGCATGTTGGATGCATCAATTGTTGAGTGTGTTGTTTACTGAGTATTGTGACAAATATAACAACAAGCAAGGTCAGGAGAGCCGGTTCTTTCAAGCCGCGGCGTGGTTGGTGCAGCAAGGAGCCGACATCAGTTACGATGGCTATGCACTGCATCGACATATCAAAGGACATCGGTACGGTGCACGTCGATTCTGGGTCCGTCTGGTGGCTCCACCCAAGCCCGCGGTCAAGCGCAAGCGGAAACCCAAAGCGGAACCAGTCGCGGAAAAGCGAGCTCGAGTCGTTTGAGTAGAGTGAAGTCTTTCTTATAAAGTGATTGTGTTAGATATAAACAAAGTGGGATGAACAAGGCTTTGATCACATCGGTCATGTTGGGGCTCGTGGGCATCGCGGTGCTGGTCACCATTATTGTGCTCCAAAACTCATTCCATGCTGAAAATGTCAGGTCGATGTCAAGGCAAACCAATGTGAATGTGGCTGGAGCAGCATTTCTGCGGGCTCACAATGTGCGCAATCTCGATCACGATGTGGTCAAGAATGGGTTTTCGTACAAGTATCAAGCACGGTCAAAGGATATCGCCGCCGAAACCACAGTTTGCATGATCTTTGAAACAGAGTACGATCAGGCGTTTGCTCACTGGGTCTTTGAAAGCGCCATACATCTGTTCGCATTTCAGAATCTGCAGAAAACCTACCCAACTGCAAAGCTTTTGATGAAATCCAAAAGACGCTACAAAGAGCTCGTTTTGCAAGACTTTCGACTGACCTACGGCGACGTACTTTTCGAACTGCCAAGCAACAATGTGTGTTTTTTCTGCCCAGTGTTTTCTTTGAACGATCAAAACCTGGATGTGCCGCAATTTATGGATCGAGTTCGTCGCTTGATGCGGTGTTTGATAGATCGAACGGATGCATCAAATCCCGAGAATCCTTCACCACCTTTACCACTCTTGTATCTTCCACGAAGCAAAGTGGAGAATTTCGGTCCCAACGATCGAACCATCGTATCGGCAGATGAAATTCGACTGTGGTGTTCTGCCAATGGAGGAGAAAATCTGGAAGTGGAAACCATTACTGACCTTCAAGAACAGATACGTAGAGTTCGATCGGCGAGAGAGTTGATTCTCGACTACGGATCTTCTTTGTTTGTGAATGGACTATTTTCCCGGGAAGATGCGCGATTGATTGTGTTAGGGAATATGCGTCAGCATGAAGCGTTTCCAGGCATGGCGGCTCTTATGGACGAGATTGCTCGAACCCGATCTGTCCAGTTCATTCTTCCTGCAGAAAACTCTTCGGGATCGCGGCTGACCTTCCACCTCAAGGATATCGATGCTGCGTTTGTGGGTTCCGCAGTTTTGCCCAGAAACCCGGCGCGCACGTCCGCCGATCCCGCCAATGCTCCTTTCGAGATCTTTACGTATGGAGACAGTCATTCCAAGTGGACTTTTGAGGACCTTGCCGACATTCCCTTTCGTATGCACTGGCTGGGTCCGGTTCTCATGCACAGGATCGGTCGCGATGGACTCTACATACAGTCCATCGAAACCAAATCGAATGCTGTGATCTTGCTGTTCACATTTGGAGAAATCGATGTTCGCTGCCAGGTAGGAAAGCAAGTGGAAAAAGGTCGAGATGTTCACGAAGTCCTCACCACATTGGCCGAACGGTACGTCGCATCGCTGAATCATGCGATTCGACTTCATCGAGACAATCCTAAGCTCCGTCTTGCTATTATGAGTGTTGTACCTCCATCGGTGGCAGATCCCGCGTACTGGAATACCGACTTCCCATTTGTAGGCTCCGACCAAGAGCGCAGTGATTGGACTAAGGAGCTCAACGCCAATCTGCGTCAAGTAAGTGCGGCCAACGGCTATTATTTCCTTGACATGTACACGGATCATGCAGACGAACATGGAATGCTTCTCCGACACTACAGCGACGGAAACGTCCACATCAAGAATTCGCCATTCGTAGAAAGAAGAGTGCGACAAATGATGTCGATGTTGTCATGAATTTAGAAAATCGTATGAATGACACAATAAACGTACGATGTGGTATCCATGGCTGATCACATTAGCAGTACTGGCTATACTTACCCTCATGTCCATCACCGTTGTCACTTATGTGCAGCTCAGAAAGACGGACGACAGATTGGTGTCCTTTCAAAACGAGTGGAAACAATCAACGACGCGCGAACAGAACCATCGATTGTCTCATGCGAAACAATTGGAAGACAAATTCGAGCAAGTCGAGCGCAAGATGGATGATCGAAATCGTGGGGAATCATGGATGAGCCAGAAAATTGATGAAATTCTCGCCTTCATTCGGGTAAAGCATACGCCTAAACATGTAGTCAACTACGAACCGTTTGAACGATTGTGTATCCAGGCGAGCCTGGACCCTACGGTACTGAACACGTTCCGCGGAACACCCGAGGTGATTGATATGTTAGAACATGTGCCCGAGCACCAAGGGCCTGACTTTTTGCGGGTGATTCAAATCTTGGCGGACGAATCCAAGGTGGAACTTCCTTGGTCATCTATACAATTGAATGATCATGTTGGATCCCCAAAACTCAGCACCTACGTGTGGAAAGATGAAACGCTATCCATCTGCCCCACCACGCTGCGATATGTCATGCTGGCCCTTCACTCTTTACTCCAGATGAAGAACAGTTATCGAGTGGAACCGGTTTCAGTTATTGAAATTGGTGCAGGATACGGAGGGCAATGCGCCATGATTTTCAAATTGGCTCCTCTGTTCGGGGTGGAGATTCTTTCCTACACGATTCTCGACTTGGATGGCCCACGAGCCCTGCAAAAGGCGTTCCTTTCGCGACAGCTGACCCAAGCTCAGCAAGATCTGGTGCAGTATGTGCATGTGAATAACCCACTGCTACGGCAACTTTTGAAACCGAAATCCTTCCTATTCAGTGCCTACGCGTACTCGGAAATCTGTCGAGAGGTGCAAAGCGAGTACAACAGAAACCTTCGAGGATTCGTCGCTCATGGCCGCATTGTATGGAATTCTATCGAACAACCTGGAGATGCATTTTACGACATGTTGGGTGTAGAGCCGTGGCAAGTCTTAACCCATGCAGAGTTTCCTGGCACTGCATCTCATAACTTGGTATACGTATTTTGACTCAAACCAAGGGTTCAAATTTGTTGAGAACAAAGTTTGCAAAATTACATTTGCCATGCTTCAATTCGTGACGAGCTCGCGAAAGATCGATGCGATATTGTTCTGGATTCCGCAGTACGTTCTCAATCAATACAATGTCTTCTTCCAGCTTTCCATTCAGTCGAAAGCCCCATTGATCTCCGAAGTACGTGGAAATCCGATTGGCGCCAAAATACAAAGGTACCGTACCGCATGCAATCGCATTGGTATACTTCTCGGTGATGTACGACTCGGAAT
>CALKVB010000682.1 GCA_937996605.1 uncultured Oxalobacteraceae bacterium
TTCCCTACACGACGCTCTTCCGATCTCGCTTGGCGTAAGGTGCCCACCACTTGACCAACATAATTCGGACTACGTTGCCTACCTTCTATTTTGAGAGCGGCAACGCCCATTTTGATCAATTGAGGAAGTAGGCTAATGGCATTTAAACTGGTCGGCTCTTCGAGTGCGTAGTCGACTTCACCAGCGACCTCGAAACGGCCTTTGCACAAGGTGGGGTAACCTGCTGCCTCACCTGGTCCATACTGGTCTATCAAGGTACCGCTCAATCGCGCCGATAAGACCTGATCTTTCTCTTCCCAACTCACTGCATGGGCAGGCGAGCATACGCCTCGATTATTGGGCGAATCTCCAGTAGCGTAGCTTGATAAAAGGCAGCGACCTTCTACCATCACACATAAACTACCAAAGCCAAATACTTCGATTTCAACCTGGGTTTGCTGGATGATTTTTTCGATCTCGGCAAGTGTGAGAACGCGGGGTAGTACAGCACGTCTAATTCCAAATTGTTCACGCATCAACTCAATAGCATCGACGGTAGTTGAAGAGCTCTGAACTGAGAGGTGAAGTCGTAAATCAGGATAACGATGTCGCGCATAGGCCATTAAACCGGGGTCGGCCAGGATGACTGCATCTGCGCCATAGCGTACGGCAGTGTCGACCGCTGTATGCCACTCTTCAGCTTGTCGTGCTTGTGGAAAGGTATTAATCGCGAACAGTACTTGTTTGCCGTGTTCGTGAGCGAAGGCCACGCCTTGTCGAATTTCCGCTTCGCTAAAATTGAGTCCGCCGAAATTACGCGCATTGGTAGCATTGCGTAAGCCCAAATAAACTGCATCAGCGCCTTTGTTTATCGCGGTCTTGAGTGCTAACAGGCTCCCTGCAGGAGCAACTAAATCCATGGTTTTCATAGGCAGAATGGTATGCAATCTGGGACGCAACGTCTTTGTCCCATGTCAATAAATTAGGCTTGATTTCTCCCTGTATGAAGACTAACGGAAGATCTGGGATGCGATAAAAGAGCATTGTTGTATCTTGTTCTTGCTCTATGCAATTTATCGATGATGGCATTCAAATTGGGCTATGATTTCAATCAAATCAAGCTGTTACGGGCCTGTGCCCGATCTTTGAAGGAGTCAACAATGAAGCGCACTGCCATGACAGTATCAACATCGTCCGCAACATCATTCGCAACATCATCTGGAAAATTAGACAGCTCCGGCAACAACAGGCAGCTATTTTTGCGAGGTATCACTATTGCTTTGGTATCTTGCGGAGCCTTACATCTCGATGTCATGGCGCAGACGGTGAGTAAGGCTAAGAGTTCTACCAAACCAGCGAGCACTGCAGTTAAAGAGGTGGCGATAGTTCAAGTGGTGAAGCCACCAATTGCGCTGGCGTACATCGATGCCGCCACTAGCACGAGTGATTTGCCTGGGATGAATATGATGGGTGCCGCAATGCAAGGTTCGCAATCTGGAGGCGGCTTGTTTGGCGCGCTGAAAGGCATGGCGAAGGGCGCAACGACACCGAACGACAGAGGAAATATCTTTGGCAGCACCCACAATATGGGTTTTGGTACAGGAAAGTATTTAGATATTTCCGTGCATACCGCTAAAAATCCGGGTTTGAGTGAAGCGAAGCAGTTGCTGCCAGCAGGCATGTTGTTAGGCGAAAGCTTGCAATTGAATGCACCAATTCCCGAAAAGACAGCACCGACGCCACCTGTCATCGTCGATGAGTCTCCGCGAGAGCCTAGCTACGAAAAGCCAAAAGGAAAAATTTCCATTTATTGGGGCTGCAGTGAGACTGTAAGACCCGGACAGCCGCGCACTCTCGATGTAGCGACGGCCTCTATTGATGACTATGCAAAGTTTTTTGTGATGCGTGGAAAAACGACCAAGGGTGCGCGTTCTGAGCCCGGTCATCCGGCGTGGCCGAATAAGATAGATGATAGAAAAGTGCCTGACAATGCTTCATTAGTTGGTACCCACAATTTTATCGGTAACGGTATTCCCGAGTCTTTTAAATTGGAGCTTACCGCCGCTCAAGATCTGATGCCAGCCATCGAATTGATGCAGACAAAAAAAGAGGGCGGCGTCAGCCTTGAATGGAAAAGTTTGAGCCAAGCTCGAGGTTACTTTATTGCAGTGATGGGCGGCTTGTCTGGGCGTGAACGTGGCAGCGAAAGCGATAGTGGTGAGATGGTCTTGTGGACATCGAGCGAATTGCCAGATTTTGGATTCGGCTTGATGGATTATCAGTCGAATAAAGATATCGATAATTGGATTAACGAGAAAGTGATTTTGCCTGCGAATACGACCAAGTGCGAGGTTCCCAAGGGCATATTCGGCGAGCAAGGCAGCGGTATGCTACGCATGATTGCTTACGGCTCTGAATCATATTTTGCCTATCCTCCGCGGCCCACCGACCCTAAGATCGCCTGGGAGCCAGATTGGCAATTGAAGCTCAGAAATAAATCCACCTTTACTTCGATGTTAGGAGGTGTTGGCGATATGGGGCAAAAACAAAAGCCTAAGGAAGAGAAGAAAAACAAAGCAACCGAGTTACTCAAGAATTTATTCGGTAATTAGCGCATTCGATTCTTCCTGATTGTTCCTGATATTTTTTAGGATTTCTTCAAAAAAGGGCTCACGTCAATTGAGCCCAAAAGGCTGGTACTCAAGTATTGTTGGTGCTCAAGTATTTTGGGAACAGTGCAAGTGTTAATGAGACCTTTTGTTTTGGTGCGCGGAGTGTGAGTGCCAGAAGGCATAAAGGCGAGCGTGGATTATCTCGCTATATCGCACCAGTGTTAAGCACTCGTACTAAAAATACTGCCTATCGAGGTGCTTCCTTGAATATTCACCGCCACTAATTTGAGGAAGGACTGCAGATTCTGCGCACTTGGGTCGCCTCCACTTTTACTGACTAATGAGTTGAATGCAGATTGCAAACTTCCTAGGCCAGCTGCTTCACTGCTGCTATTGCCATTGTCGAGCTGGGTAATTAATTTCTGTATCGAACTTTGTAATTGGATGGTGCTGCTATTCGGGTCTAGTTTGATTGGTGTACTGGGACTGGGATAGTCGGACGAATTCCCATTGCCACTAATTTCCGGTAAGTTGGCGAGTAGATTATTACTAAAGCTATTACTTGATTGCGCTCCATCTTCATCATTAAAAAAAGCAGAAATATCTTTGCCCGCATTTAATTGAACTAAGGCTTGTTGCACGGCGCTCGATAAACTATTCCCAGAATTATTAACTTCATTCGTCGTTGCTGCAGGCTTAGACGCATTGACGCCGTACAAAGCATCAAGCGCCTTGTTTGCCGGTGTGCTGCTCGTTGTGGTATCGAGCTTAAACAAGTTATTACTGGTATTGAGGCTGGAATTGAGGTTGTTAATCGCCATAATGATCTCGCTGCAAAAGGAAGTTCGCTAGATGTCTGTACTATGGTCTATTTTGAACAAGATTGAAATGACATTCTGCTTATTTCTTGTGCAAGTCGTGAAATTAAAGGTGCTGAAGCAGAAAAAGGAAAATGCCGTCATAATAGGGATAGGCTATCGAGCCAACGCAGTAGCTCTTTTCATTTTACTTTTGGAGACCGTCAGTGATGAAATCTCGCAATCGTACTAGTAATCGTACTAGTATTCGTACTACATTCAAATCTATTACAAAAATTGCGCCACGCGCGACAGCTGTCGCCTTAGCGATTGGTCTGCTGAGTTCCTTTGGTACTGCGCCGGCTTATGCGGGCGCACCGATGGTGAAAGCCGCAGCGCCAGGTTATTACCGTGTCATGCTCGGTGATTTCGAAGTCACTGCTTTGTCTGACGGCACCGTTGCTTTGCCAGTTGATAAATTGTTGACAAACACCACTCCAGAAAAAACCTTGAAATCATTGGCCAAGAATCATTTGACCACACCTTTGCAAACTTCAGTGAATGGTTATTTAATCAATACAGGTAGCAAGCTAGTGTTGATCGATACCGGCGCTGCTAGTTTGTTCGGCCCAACTTTGGGGCGTCTCGTCAACAGCTTGAAAGCAGCCGGTTATAAGCCAGAGCAAGTCGACGAAGTTTACATCACGCATATGCATGGCGATCATGTAGGTGGTTTGATGAACGGCAACCAGTTGGCATTTCCAAATGCGATTATTCGTGCAGACAAGCACGATGCTGATTTTTGGCTGAGTCAAGCCAATATGGATAAAGCATCTGCGGAAGATAAAGGTGGTTTTCAAGGCGCGATGACTTCCATTAACCCTTATGTAAAAGCGGGCAAGTTCAAGCCTTTCGACGGCGATACTGAATTGGTGCCCGGTGTCAAAGCAATTGCTGCGCGCGGTCATACGCCAGGTCATAGCATTTACATGGCGGAAAGCAAAGGTCAAAAATTAATTTTGTGGGGCGACTTGATGCACGTCGCCGCTGTGCAATTTGAAAACCCCGAGGTCACGATAGGTTTCGATAACGACAGCAAAGCAGCAAAAGCGCAACGTATCAAAGCGTATGCCGAAGCAGCGAAAGAAGGCTATATGATTGGCGCCACTCATTTGTCCTTCCCTGGCCTTGGCTATATTCGTGCTGAAGGTAAGGGCTATGTGTGGGTGCCGGTGAATTACGTACCAGTGCAGTAATTGTAGCGTGATGGATTAATGTGAAAGGTGAAGGCGATCTTGTCTTCACCTTTTGTATTTTGTAACCCTGACATGAAGTTCTGTTTCGTGATAGTGGAGTAGGTTCTCGTCGCGATTTGACCGTGTTGAAATGAGAAAAGTATGGATGTATCGAGTCCAAAAAAAGCTTCCGCAGCAAGCTTCCAGTTGCGTGAAATTCGTCATGAAGATGATGCCAAAATCGCAGAGGTGATTCGTGGCGTGTTGATCGAGATGGATGCGCCGCGTGTAGGTTCGGCTTATGCAGACCCTTCTTTAGATACCATGACCGAGCATTATGCTCAGCAAGCGCGGGCGGCTTATTTTGTTGCAGAGCTTGAAGGTGAGGTAATCGCAGGTTGTGGATTCGGCCCTTTGCCGGGTGAAGGCGATCACTTATGCGAGTTGCAGAAAATGTATTTGCTCCCGGAATGCCGTGGATTAGGTATAGGCCAACAATTGGTGCACCTATGTATAGAAAGGGCGCGTGCCTTTGGATATACGCAATGTTATCTAGAGACTCTGCCAAATATGCTTGCCGCGCAAGCCCTATATCAGAAAATGGGCTTTCGTTACATCGATCAAGCTTTGGGTAATACGGGCCATAACGCATGTCCTGTGTGGATGCTATTAGACTTTAATGAGCTCGCGCAAAGCAAATAACAGCTAGCTGAAAACCAAATCGATCGACAAGAAAATTGAGATATCAACCACTCAATCAAGAATATGGATTCCAATACTGAAAATGCACTTGATGCGGCGGCTGATGTCATCGCTGAGGCTGATGCAATTTTAGTGACATCTGGAGCAGGAATAGGTATCGATTCCGGTCTGCCAGACTTTCGTGGCGAGAACGGGTTTTGGCGAGCGTATCCTGCCTTGGGAGAGCTCGGCATTTCCTTTGTTGAAATTGCTAACCCCAAAGCTTTCAAACAGCATCCACGTTTGGCATGGGGATTCTATGGGCATCGATTGAATTTATATCGAGCGACTATCCCCCATGTCGGCTTTCAAAGTTTGCTGACTTTAGCGGAGCGGGTGCCGCTTGGCATGCGCCATTTCACCAGTAATGTCGACGGGCAGTTTCAACGCTCGGGGTTTAGCGACCATCAAGTTACGGAATGTCACGGCTCTATTCACCATTTGCAATGTATGAATCAATGTGGGCAAGCTGTGTGGTCGGCCAAAGATTTTCACCCTGAAGTTGATGAGCGGGCTTGTACGTTGCTATCTGATTTGCCGAACTGTCCTACTTGTGGTGGTTTGGCGCGCCCGAATATTTTGATGTTTGGCGATTGGGATTTTGAAGGTGATCGGTATGCGCGGTCGCAAGATTATCTATTGACTTGGGCGGCACGCAGTGAGCGACTGGTCGTTCTGGAAATTGGGGCGGGAACTGCAATTCCTAGCGCACGGCGTTTTGGTGCTTCGCTGGCAGAGTCTCAGCAGGGTGTACTAGTTCGTATTAATCCTGGCGAGCCGCTGGTTGCGCGTCCTCAAGATATCTCGATTTCACTTGGTGCTGCAGCGGTTTTGACGCAGATCATTGCACGCTTAGACTAGTGGGTGCTTTCGGTTCAAGCGACAATCAAGGTAAGAACAGTTGGAAGAGTGCACCCGGCGAATTCGATAATACGATTTCACCTTGATTGCCGGAATTCTCATGCATGCGAACGACACGTTGCGCGAGGCGTAAGCCTAAACCTGTACCATTCCTACTTACCGGACTGTTCGCATCTTTGTCTTCAAGCACAGATTGGGGATAACCATCGCCATCATCTTGAATATAGAATTCGGTTTTCTCGCCATGGGCGCGCACTCCCAATTCGATTTTATGTCGAGCAAAACGCAAGGCATTTTGTAAGGCGTTGCTCAAAACCATTTGAATCAGCGTGCGGTCATAAAAGGCGATACCAGGCGCATGCTCGGTTCGTAAGTTAATTTCAATACGAGAATCGTCGCGTAAGCTACGTGGTAAATTCCCGATCAAATCTTGCAACATTTCGATAGGATCTTGACTATCGATTTGTAAATCAAGGTGGTGTGTTTCTGATCGATAAAAACACAAAAGTCCAGTGAGGGTTTCCGAGGCGTGAAGCGCAACCTTCATGCTCGCCAGATCGCCACGAGTTTCGGCGTCGTTGGCTAATTGGGTCAAATTATTTTTGACATCATGGATGGTGAGAGCCGCAATGTTAGCGAACAAGTCTTGCTTGTCATTCGTCTTGTCCATGAGTTATGGCGCCATCTCTTGTTTATATTTTTGTTGGATCTTGACTTGGAACGCCATGATTTCTGCTAATTTAGGGTACTGATTATTCTGTGCAGTCACTGCGTCTTGAAACTGCTTAGCTTGTTGTGTCTTTGCGCTGTCATAGCCATTCATAAACACATCCATCAAGATCGAGAGAGAGGCATTGGAAACGATCTGAAGATTATTGGGTAATCGAAGCGCTGCCTCGGTCAACATCGCTGATGCTTCAGCATAGGCGCCTGATTTTGCTTTTTGAACCGCATCGTTGTTGAGGTTAATAACTTCTTTGACTGAGCTATCAATGAGTTGTTTGGCGACGTCCGCGCCGCCATGATCTTTAAAGATATGCGCGATTTGTGCTTGTAATTTGTTGGAATCTGGGTTGTTTTGTACTACAGACTTAAGCATTTGCATAGCTTGCTCGTGGCGTCCATTGGCGAGACAAGCATTCGCGATCGCAAGCTTGGTATTCTCTGAGATTGCGTTTTCATCAGACTCCAATGCGAGCATCAATGCTTTTTCTGCGGCATCTTTGTTCCCTGCTTTTTTCTGAGTGACTGCTTCGACAGCAGCTAAAAGTTTCACCTCAGGCCCTTCTTTAAAGCTATCTTTTGCTTCTTTGATGATACCCACGGCGCGTTCAAGTTCGCCGGTTTCGGTTAAGGCATTGGTCAACTTAACAAAATCATTTGCATCGCGAAGTGGTGAATTCTTGGTTTGCTTTACCACGACGCTGAGTGCTTTATCGACGCGAGCATAGTCGCCTGTTTCTTCTGCGAGGTTGGCAATAGAGCGTTGGCGCGCCAGAGAGTGTGGTGCAATTTTGCAGGCGTTATCGAGTACGCTTAAAGCTTTTTCACTATCGCCAGATTCAATGTGAATTTTGCCGAGTAGGTCATAGGCAGCGAGTAGTTTAGGATTGTCTTGAATGATACCTTCCAATAGCTGTCCCGCTTGCTGACCCTGTCCTTTATTTTTCAAGGCGCGCGCCAAACCTAGTTTGGCCCATGGCATGTCGCGCATCTTTATCGCATCCTGATAAAAAGTGATCGCAGCATCGATTTTGTCGAGGGTTAATAGGGCATTTCCTTTGATGCGCATCGCATCAACCATGTATTTATCTCGACTGGCAATAATGTCGTCGCAAGCTTTAATGATGGCTGGCCAGTCGCCTTTATCTTGCAAGCGGTCGATATTGGCTAGCCTAGCTTTACGCTCTAATAGACGTTCTAAGCGTATCTTTAACGTTTCGCCAGTGAAGGGTTTGAGCAGGTAGTCATCGGGAAGGCATTCAGCTGCAGTGATTACACTATTAAAACCTGTTTCCGCGGTAATCATGATGAATAGTGTAGCGCGGCTGATTTTATTGGTGGTGCGCAGATACTCGAGGAATTGCTGTCCATCAGTAGATCCACCGAGGTAGTAATCACACAGAATCACATCATAAGTACGCTGAGCTATGTAATTGAGAGCTTCTTTGACATTCGATGCGAGGTTCACATTCATAATGCCCAAGGCCTGCATCTGGTTGCGCATCGTTGTACGCATGTCTGGCATATCGTCAAGCACCAGAATTTTACGCTCTGTAAAAGGAATTGATCCTGCGTTGGAACTTAAGAAGGGATTAGCCATAGTGATTCACAGGTCCTGTAAAAATCAACGACAAACTAAAACAAATTCGTACTACGGAAACTCGAGAAGCGCTAATGCGAAAGCCAAAAAAATAAAAAAGCGACGCAGCAAATATTAGCAATCGCGATAAAAAAGCAAAGCAGATGTTTTTGTGGGTATGAAAATTGAAAATACTCTTACTCAAAGAACTTCCTCTGAGGCAATAGTATCTATTAAAAATGGGGGAATGACAATCGAACGGGGACGTTTTAAGTTAGAAAAGCAAAAAGCCTCTTGATTTCTCAAGAGGCTTAAATACTGTTGGTGCGAGAGCCGGAATCGAAAGCGCCAATTAACGCTATTATTTTCAATGGTAATTTCCAAAATGAAATATTAGGTACCAACAAAAGTACCAACATTTGTATTTCTGAGGTTGGTTCGATTACGTAAATTGCTTTTTTGACATTTTACATTTGTTATCGCATTGTTTGATGAAAAGATATTTTGTTTCTTTT
>CALKVB010000683.1 GCA_937996605.1 uncultured Oxalobacteraceae bacterium
GGTAAGGTCTCGTGTTGTTGCGGTTGACATCCGCGCAAATCGCAGCGGACGTGCCAGTAATGCATAACGAATGGGCTTAGAGCAATGTTTGGTGCTTGTCGCAGGTGTTGAAATTGTCCCTCGCTCAAACTGGGACGTAGCACGCCGCGCGCTTCATTGTTTGTCATTGTTGGTTATTGTGTAACGTGAGTTTTGTCGCGTTTTTACTATCCGTTACGGATGAATTCGGTTTAAATATCGCAGATCGATTGAGCAGTGGCATTTCGAATCGCATTGCAAGTAAATTGTGAATCTGCAACGCTCATCAGGTTTGTATAGAAATTACTCTATTGTGGATTGATAGAGAAAAGGAACATATTAATTAAATCTATTGGTCGGGGATTGTACCTTGTTGCGATGTCGTCGTGTCTAGGGGGGGGGCAACCTAGCCTCGCAACACAAACCTCGGTCACTATTTCAACTAAGGAGATCATAATGCATCAGATACGCGGAAAATTCGATGTAAAACTTCAACCCCAAGCTCCAGCTGCACTGATTGCAGAGGCAAATTTGGGACGGCAAACCATAGACAAGCAATTCCATGGAGAATTAAATGCGCATAGTTTAGGTGAGATGCTCGCTGCCAAGACCGAGATCAAGGGCTCCGCAGGCTATGTTGCAATAGAAAGAGTGAGTGGCAGCTTGCAAGGGAAACACGGTAGTTTTGTGCTGCTCCATACCGGCACCATGGATAGAGGGGCGCCTCAATTGAACATTCAAGTGGTGCCAGACTCGGGTACGGATGAATTAGTGGGGTTGAAAGGTCAGATGCAAATTGAGATTAAAGATGGGCAGCATTTCTATGTTTTTGATTACAGTTTGCCCTGATCTATTTGACGCACTTGATCTTCATCTCGACATCAGAACGATTCAGCAAATTACAGGCCGGTCGGGTTTAGAGTTAACATAAAATCTCCTAGGCGTCACAGGCATTCGCTTGCCATGAGTAGAATATCGTCGTCCCTAAGGTGTAGTAGGCGAAGCCGTATTACTCCATTCAATCGCAGAACGAAAGACCATAAAACTTTTTATTTGCATATCAATCGTTTCAATGAAATGATATGTGATAAACGTCGAGGCGGCGCAATACATCTGCTGCTATTTACGTCCTACCAAAAGCTTCGAATATCCGGTTTGAACCTAATCACAAAGTGAAAGGTAAATATGAAATCGCTCTCATATTTGTTGTTGATGTTGAGTTTTTCCACTATGAGCCATCCCGCTCGGGCCGACGATTTTTCAGAGGGTGTCGCTCTGTATGAACAGCGAAACTTTCCAGCGGCAGCAGCTGCATTCAAGAAAGCGGCTGATCAAGGAAAATCTGATGCGCAGTTTAACCTTGGCTTGATGTATTTGAAAGGCGAAGGTGTCGCCCAAGATTACATCGAAGCGAAAGCCCTGTTCGAAAAAGCCGCACAGCAGAATAATGTGCGAGCGCAGGTCAATCTTGGCCGCATGTACGCAAAAGCCAAGGGCGTCGCACCTAATTATGGTATGGCTGTCTATTGGTTTAATAAAGCGGCAGAACTTGGCTATGCCGACGCGCAATACAGTTTGGGTGTGTTATATGTGAGCGGGATTGGCGCTTCACGCGACTACGATAAGGCACGTGACCTATTTACAAAGGCCGCGCAACAAAAGAACGCGAGTGCACAATATCAATTGGGGCTGATGTACTTCAAAGGTAAAGGTGTCGCAATCGACAACGTCGCCGCCTTGAAATGGCTGATTCTTGCCGGCGATTATGACGACGCGGTGACCTACAGCAAATATGCGGAGTCGCAAATGAGTGCAAACGAAATTGAGGACGCAAAGGCTCAGGCGGCTCGTGCGAAGTGAGTGATTAGCTAACTACGGATGCTAAGTGGACTACCGTAAGCAGCGTAACTGAGCCGCCATCTACAGAGGCGAGTCTATCTCTGGACGTCAATGAAATCTCTCAACTGAGAGGTAAAGAGAAGGACGGTGCGCTAGGAGTATTCGGCGAAGCCATATTACGCCATTCCACAGTTAAATGAAAAACTGCAAAACATTTCATTTCTAACTCTGCAGTGCCAAGGAAAATGATGTAGATCTATGATCACGGGTCATGCAATGCACCTGCGCGTATCGGTGTTTTATTGGGGTAGTGTTAACGATGATTACTCGTTATTAATGTCTATTCTGTTTTGAAGAATTCCAAGTCCACTACAATACGCAATTGTTTTTGATTCACACCTAAATGATTCAATACTACTAATAGTCAATTTACATGTCCGGCCAAATTTGGAGTATCCACCTCTCGCGGAGACAATAAGGAAATTGCTACTCGAGGCTTCAAGAAATCTTTGTTACTAAAGTTATTAATTGCGCCGTTTTCTACGAGAAAGCGCCGCCATTCATCATGCGCCTTTTCCCGCGCCTCTAAGATGTATGAATCATCAAGAAGGTGCCTTGTGCATTTCATGATGCGCACTACCGCTATTTATGACCCGAATCCTGCGGCTTTCGATTGTGTAAAGTGTCATAGGCAAAGCTGTATTGTACCGCTCGACCGCAAAATGAAGGGCCGCGCAGTGATTTACTCTCTAATCTATAGTCCCGGAAAAATGATGCATAGCCTGAGCGGGTTGTAGCATGTAATTGCGAGCGGTGATTATTGTTGATTCTTATTAATACGCTTAATCTAGTTCAAGGGAGTGAGTGATGAAAAAACTATTCTCGCAAAACGCTACTCAATGGCGTCCCTCTAAATAGCTACTTTATTTCTTGAACATGCTTTAGAGCCCAATTTTCATACTCAACAAAAAATACCATTCACGTTGTTATGCAAAAAATTGCGCAATTGATTGCGTTAAATATATAATCGAGTTTTATTTAACTAAGTCAGCAGACTAAACTGGATTGAATTCGTTTTGAACTCGGAGAAAATTTGATGAGTTACGTTCAAAAATATACGCGCAATGAATATGCATTTACTCCCAAAGCGGCACTCGATTTCGCTTTTCTTATCGAAAAGCAAGCAGAACAGGTTTATGAAAAATTTGGTATCCGTTTTCCTGTAATCGCTTCTTCGACTATGCATTTTATCGGTTTGGCAAAGGAGGCGTCGCTTGCTGATGTTGCTAAGGCTTTGGAAATACCGCATCAACTCGCTGCTCAAAGAATTAAGCTCCTCTTAGAGTTAGAAATGATTCAATCTCGAGCTGACGAACTAGATAAACGTCGAACTTTATATAGCTTTACCAAAATCGGAAAACGTCAATATTTACTGCTTGATCGATATCTCGAAAGTGCGGACAAAGTGTTTCTGAAATTAAATGAGAGCATAGGAACAAATTTGTTGGATAGTCTTCTGGCTGCGAAGCGCGCATTTATCGATATTTCACTCGAAGAACGCATTCTTAATGAGGAGTGAATATGTTTATGAATCTAAAAAATACTGTGTTTGTGATCATTACTTCTTTAACCCTGGTTAACCCCGCCTTTGCATGTAAATCAGAGATGATCTCTGCTTTAGAAGTTAAAGAGATCGTGTTGAGAATTGCTGAAACGGTCGGCGCGCAATTCGCAAATCGTGAAGTTGGAAAAAATATAGAGGCGAATTTAAGGCGAGATATTGCAGCTGGAAAATTCTCAAATCAAATGCGAGGTGAGGAATTAGAATCCCTTTTGACAAATCGATTGCGCGTCCTATCAGGCGATAATCATATTGGATTAGTTTGCGATCCTATTGCGGTCAAACGATATCAAACTAGAGAAAAATCGCAAATCTCTGAAATTGAAAGAGCTAAAGATGAACAAAATCGAGCTCAACAACTAGCTGAATCGAGGGTAGAAAACTTTGGAATCAAGAAAGTAGAGTTAAAGAATGGCTATATCGGTTATTTAGAGATGAGCTATTTCGATGGACATGTCGATGAGAGCAAATCTGTTTTCGCTGGGGCGATGAATTTATTGTTCGGTGCTAAGGCAATTATCTTAGACTTACGTCGAAATGGAGGGGGAAATAGCAAAATTCTTCCACTATTTCTGTCCTATTTTGTTGGACCTAGGCCGACGCACTTTGCCACCCAATTTACACCATGGAAGAATGAGAAGACGGAACTCTATACCCTTGACGAAGTCAGTGGTACGCGATTCTTAGATAAACCCATTTATATCTTGATCAGCGGCACCACTTTTAGCCTGGCTGAACATGTTACTTATCATCTTCGCGCATTGCGAAATGCAACTGTGATAGGTGAGCGTAGTTATGGAGGTGGACGTGCATTTGATCCCGTTGTCATTGATGATCGATTCTTTCTTCGACTACCTCGAATTGAGATCATTAATGCACTCACAAATTCGATGTACGAAGAGGGAAAAGGAATTACACCAGATGTCCAAACAACGTCCGATGAAGCCCCCGCTATTGCATATCAACTGGCGATTAGTGATCTTTTGAAAGGTGTAATTGATAGCCAGGAGCGAAGTGATTTGGATTGGGTAAGTAGAACGCTAAATTCAACTCAGCCTGCTGTTACTGATACCAGAATTTTCAATTGGCGCGGTGTAAAGCAATTTGGGGAATTCAAATTTGAGATCCGTAACGAAAATCAACTGTGGATGTCTTTTCGTGACCTACCGTGGGTACGCTTGAGGAATCTGGAAAATGGTTATTTTTACGATGATCGTTCAATTCAGCGACAGTTTATTTTCAATCATTTGGAAAATGGTTGGCAGGTAGAAATGCAACGTTGGGGAGAGAAAAAAACAATTATTCCAGAATCGTGATAAACCCGTTTATGTGAGTTAATTTTCCCACTCGGTGGAGTGTTTTTTGTACTCATGTGAATTGGGTAATTCTAGCGGATAGGGCGCTTGCCATTTACGCTTTTCAACTTCATCGATTGTTATACATTGGCGCGAAGAGTTTCTGCCTATGTTTGCAGGTAGCGAGACGAAGGCCAAAAGCCTTCATTTTGATAGGGAAGCGATCTGCTTGTATTGACATCGCTTGCGTTAAACATTGTTGACAGTTCCGTACAAACAGCGCAATCTCGCTTTCCATCAGTAGGCCAAGCGAACGCCCAACGTTCTTGAACTTAAATCGATTTACTTGAGGAGTGAAAATCTTGAAGCATTTACACAAACCATTTCTTCGTTCGGTCATCAGTGCGGCTCTTTTCAGCCTCGGGGTAACTAGTGCAAGCGCATATGCACAAACGCAAGCCCCTTTGTCCGCCATGACACCAGACGGTGTAAAAAGCTACGATCCTATACGCCCGCAAGCCGACTTCAACAAACGCGTTGTGATGATACCGATGCGTGATGGCGTCAAATTGTACACCGTCATCGTCATGAAAAAGGCGACCAAAAACGCGCCCATTTTGTTGAGCCGCACTCCCTACGATGCAAGAGGATCAAGCTCTCGGACTGCGAGCCAGCAAGCGAGCGAAATTTTGAGTGCGATGGACGAAGTCTTTATCAATGACAACTACATCCGCGTCTACCAAGATGTACGTGGTTTGCATGGTTCAGAAGGTGATTTCATTATGAATCGCCCGCTGCGTGGCACACTTAATTCCAGTAATACAGACGAATCGACCGATGCTTATGACACGATCGACTGGCTGACCAAGAATCTCACTGAGAGCAACGGCAAGGTCGGCGTGATTGGTTCTTCCTACTTGGGCTTTACCACCTTAATGGCCGAGATCGAACCGCATCCAGCGTTGAAAGCAGCGGTGCCGCAAAGCCCCATGGTCGATGGTTGGATGGGTGATGATTGGTTTCACAACGGTGCTTTTCGTAATACCAATATTGCCTATACGGTAGAAGTCACGACCGGCAAAGGAAGTGGTGGTTCCGACCCGACTGGCGTTGGCGATGATTACAGTCGATATTTGCAGGCTGGCTCAACCGGAGACTACATTCGCTATTGGGGTTTTGACCAATATCCCTTCTTGCAAAAGATCATGCAGAACGCCGCCTACACGCCATTCTGGTCGCAACAAGCGGTCGACAAATGGTTCGCGACGCACGATCTTAGTGTCCCGACTTTACTCATGGTCAGCCAATGGGATCAAGAAGACAGCTATGGTGCACCGGCAGTCTACAAAGCCATCAAATCGCATAATAAAGATGCCAATGTCAGCCTGTTAATTGGACCTTGGCCGCATTCCGGTGGCAATCATTATGGCTTCAAACTTGGTGATCTCGTTTTCAAAGGAGATACCGCGCTAGAAGCCCGAGTCAACTATATCAAACCATTCTTGGACCATCATTTGAAGGGTAGTGCCGATCCCAAATTGCCCGCGGCCATTACCTATGCAACTGGTGTCGACAAGTGGCAATTATCACCCCAATGGCCAGAAGGCAAGCCAACTAAACACTATCTTCGCGAAAATTTTGGACTTTCTTTGGAAGCACCCGAAACACCAGCATCTGCAGCCAATGGGCATGATGAGTATGTCTCTGATCCTTCCAAGCCCATCCCTTTCATCCAACGCCCCATCAATATGAGCGACAGCAGCCAATGGAAGCCGTGGTTAGTGCGCGATCAGCGTTTCGTCTCCGATCGTCCGGATGTCTTGGTCTACACCGGCCCCGTTTTGGATAAACCATTACACATCATGGGACAACCCATGGTTGAATTATTTGCTGCCACCACTGGCAGCGATTCTGATTGGGTAGTGAAATTGATCGATGTTTATCCGAATACATCACCAGAGCCAGGCCAAGGCGTGATAACCATGGCGGGCTATGAATTACCCATAGGCATAGAGATCTTTCGTGGGCGCTACGTACATGGCTTCGACAAACCACAAGCGCTCACGCCCAACAAAATCGAAGCCTATCAATTTGGCTTACCGCATGTGAACCACGTCTTCTTACCTGGCCACCGCTTAATGGTACAAGTACAGTCAAGCCTGTTTCCACTGTACGACCGCAATCCACAAACCTATGTTGAAAATATCTTCAACGCCAAGGCTAGCGATTACAAAAAAGCGACGCAAAGTGTCTACCATAGCAAATCAGCAGCCAGCAATATTGTATTGCCTGTGGTGGAGAATAAATAGGCGGAATTCCTGACCAAGGTCTTAAGGCAGCTCATCGATTGTTTGTGGTGGGCTGTTTTTCTTTGTAGCCCAGCCTTTAGCTGACTTGGATGATGGTGTTTGAAGGTCTCGATACCGTTTTCTGAGTAAAGCGCGCGATTTGCTAGGGGCGGCATTGGGTGTCGATACGGTTGACGCTGATTGAATCGACGGTATGTAGTGTATGCATGTAGTAATTTCGTATTTAAAAAAGACTGATTCCTAATCTAGCGTAAAATTTGGCTATGGTTTGGTACGCTAAATCTACTCGCAAATTCATTTCACAATCAGATACAAGTCTCATGAGAATAATTCTTGCCTTTTGCTTTTTTCATTTCTTTCTATTCTCTAATGATTCTCTTGCGAATAGCTTGGACGATTGGAAGCGTTTGACGAACGATGCTACTTCACTAAGCAAACAAAAGAAATTTTCTGAAGCATTTGCGGTGAGCAATCAGGCTCTTGCGATTGCCGAGCGTGATTTCAGAAATACTCCTAACAGAATTCTGACGAGCCTCAATCAGGTAGGAGCCGTTCTTCAAGCGAATGAACAATATTCTGATGCGGAAATCTTCTTTTCTCGTGCAATCGAACTGCAAATCAACACTGATCCTAATAATCAGCGAGCGATGGTTAGGGTTCTGAATTCTTTGGCCAAACTTCTTTTGTTGAAAGGTGAGGCTGACGATGCGGAGAGAATTTTTGAAAATATAGTGCAGCGTATCGAAATTGGAAATGGGCGTAACAGTGGTGGTTTAATGGAGCCTTTGACTTATCTTGCAAAGCTTTATTTATATAAGGGGAAGGTGGTAGAAGCAAACAAAGCATTAATGCGAGCTTTGGATATTAATAAGAAGCTCGGGATTCAATTGGGACGCGACCTCAGTTTGGCCATTGACGAACTGAATGCAAGATATCGCCAAGAAAACAAATCCATGGATAGTGAAGAACTTGAAAAGATCAGACTCGGGATTTCGCCGTCTTTACCTGCAAATCATTGGGCTGAAGTGAAGCCGGAAATCGATTTTTCCAAATGTCGGCTCAATTATCCATCTACAGCGGTGAAGTATGATCTACAAGGTGTCGACGTAATAAAAGTGTTGATCGATATTGATGGATCAGCAATCAAGACTGAGGCGGTCAAGAGCTCTGGATGGCAGACGCTTGATGATGCCCTCGCTATGAAAATTCAAACCTGTAACGCGAGACCAGCTATGCAAGAGGGTAATCCAGTAAGTGCTTGGACTACAGTCGAGTATCATTGGAGAATTGATGAAAATAACAAACTTATAGAACCGTCATTTGAAGTGATACGCGATAGCTGTATGCGGAGTGATCAGTTCACTTTATCACCAGACAAAACAGTGAATGCGACGATTCGCTTTGCATTCAAGCTCAATAAAGATAATCAGCTAAAGACCGCTGAAATCGTAGACCTTAGTAGTACGGGTGACCTTGAAATTGATCAAGCCGCTTTGTCTTATCTGAATACATGTAAATTTAGACGACTTAATTCTGGAAATAGTTTTGGGCACATTTGGTTGCGTTGGAGTAAACCACTTGTTAAGGGCGCGCCAGTCAGTGCTATAGGTGCGATTAGAACAGCGTCTCCGTACGTTTGAGGTATCTGGACAGCTGAATGAGCTAGGGTTTGTTGTTTGCTGATGCAAACCGTCGGGTTTGCTCCGTTAAAACCGAAGGCATGTGTTCGATTACGCTGCGCTAATCGAACCTACGTGCTTGCCAGATATTCTTAAAGATCACTTTGATCGTTTATTGATTTCGCAAGAGATGAGTAAGCCACTTCGCTTCTTGTGCGCGGTGTGATCTTGAGTTGGTCTTTTTGAATTGGTTGAGGTTGTTTAGAGTGTAGAGCGGGTGCAACCCGCGCGGTAGGTCGGTCGAATGAATTGCACATAAGAGAGGCGGTGCGGGTTGGCTCCAGCCT
>CALKVB010000684.1 GCA_937996605.1 uncultured Oxalobacteraceae bacterium
CCCCGAGCAAGTCATCATTTATGATTAATTATCGCGTCGCTGACTTGCACGCTCTGGTTAAAGTATTGCGCGAAGAGGGATGCAATGTATTAGAGAAAATCGATGAGTCTGAGTACGGTAAATTTGCGTGGGTGATCGATCCTGAAGGAAATAAGTTGGAGTTGTGGGAACCACCTGCGGGTCAATAAACTGCCGCGATGTCTTAAACGTCAATTAATGCGGGCTAGGCAGTGATTGCAATCCCGCACTGGCACTCATACCAGCGAAAATAAGCAAGTGAGTGATCGCGTAGGCAGCGTCAAGCATTGACGATCACTTGAGTTAGTTAAGCTCAATTTTGTGAGAGCTTTAGTCGATCGATATTGTTTTTTAGTGAATATTTAGAAAAGGTTAAATATGCTTCATATTTCTAGCTTCAGCGTAGGGCATGAAACTGAGCTTGGAGAGCTTATCGTCGGCATTCAAAGAGATGAGTTTGGGATTGCAATTGATTTGAAAGATCAACCAGATTTACAGAATATCCCAAGTTTTTACCAACACGGAGCAGGAAATTTCTGGGTCGCCACATTGAATGAAAAACTCGTGGGTACCATCGCCTTATTAGATATCGGAAATGGTCAAGCTGCCTTGCGCAAGATGTTTGTCGCTGCCGATTATCGAGGGCGCGAGTTTGGTGTTGGGGCAGCCTTGTTGCAGACACTGATGAACTGGGCAAAAGCCCAAGGACTGCGACAGATTTTATTAGGAACCACCGACAGATTTTTGGCAGCACATCGATTTTATGAAAAGAATGGTTTTATCGAAATCGAGAAATCGCAGCTTCCAGCCGCTTTCCCAGTGATGGCAATTGATTCAAAGTTTTATTTGTGTCAGCTCTCATGAGAGTCTTGTTGCAAGGATGGCCGTGGCGAATTCGATCATGAGTCAATTTGCGAGTCGAACAAGTCGGTGCATGCACCGATTGATGTTCGGCTAAGTTTGGAAACTTAGTGTAGATTGAGTGCGATTTCAAAAAATTTGTGCCTAGTGCTTGAGGCTTCTAAAAACTTGTCTTTTTTTCTGGTTATCGATCATGGCAAATAAATGTTTGAATTTGCGTTTGAAGTATTTAATGGGCGTAGTTTCGCTGTTGGCGATCTATCCTTCGCTAAGCTGTGCTCAAGTGGCGAAATCAAGTCTCGATACAGTTTCTGAGAAAGCGGTGAGTGGCAATGCTGCTACGGTGTCAGACGGCGCCACGTTCGCTGCTCATACAGCACCGTTATGGGAAGTAGGAATATCTGGTTTTGCCATTAGTCGCCCCGCTTATCCAGGCTCCGATACCTATGTTAGCCGTGCTTTGGTGATTCCATATTTCTTATATCGTGGCGAACATTTGCGAATTGAACGCGGAGGTTCTGGATATCGTGCCGTGAAAACGCCACGCTTTGAATTTGATATTGGTTTCTCAGGAGCCTTAGGTTCAAGTTCAGATAAGGTGGTGGCGCGTCGTGGCATGGAAACCATAGGCCATATGATAGAGTTCGGACCGAAAGCGAATTGGTATTTGACTGATCCTGAGCAAAATGGTCGCTGGCGTTTCGAATTACCGCTGCGCGCGGTTTTTGATCTAAGTGACGGCTTTCGACGGCGTGGTTATTCAGTCGAGCCAGAACTGAAGTATGACCGAACGGCGAATGGCGGTTGGCGCTATAGTGCTGGTGTTTCTTCAGTATGGGGCAGCGATCAGCTCGCAGATACTTTTTATCGTGTGCGTCCTGATCAAGTGTTGGCAGATCGACCTGCTTATGATGCTAAAGCCGGTTTGTTAGCATGGCGTGTGTTTACCTCGGTGTCGCATCAGTTCGACAAGAATTGGCGTGTGTTTGCGAATCTACGAATTGATAGCGTGGTTGGTGCTGCCAATGAACAAAGCTCTTTGGTAAGACGCAAAACGGCGCCTTCGGTTTTGTTGGGTATCAGTTACACTTGGAAGCAATCTGAACGTCGATCTGACGAATAAACATCGCAGAGATCGGCTGCTTGGCCGGTCTCTTTTTTTGCGTATTGGTGATCGCAGTACTTACCGAGTGGTTGGCTGAAGTTCATTTTCAATTGTCGAATAGCTTTGCGAGACAAGGATTGAAGCAGAATTCGCTCGATCTTTGTTGATGTCGCTATCTCCCTTTTACATTGCCACATCAGGCCTCTGTTCTTAAACAGACCTGAAGCGCTCACCTAAAACTGCCCACCTAAGAGTGCTCACAATGTTTCGGCATATCGTCCCACTTTTGTTTTAATCTGCAGCTGAATCGACCTACATTAGCACCTATTTATTTGCTATGTGGGTTGTTCAATTGGAGAGGGATACGCATGTCACGAATTAGCGAAATAAGCGAAGACCAGCTATGGCTGTTAATACGATGTATCTTAGCCTTACTTGTGAGTGTACATGGCTGGCACCGTATCTTCGATCATGGTGTGTTGCCTTTTGCCGAGTACATGCAACAGCGTTTGCCACTCGGGTATTACTTGGTGTTCGTTTTACAGCTGATGGAAATTGTAGGGACGATCATCTTTGCTGCAGGATATTGTGTGAGTGCTTTGAGCCTAGTTTTCTCTATCATCTATAGCTGCTCTATCTATTTTTATCATAGTCAATTTGGATGGTTTCAGAGTGGTGGGTCTGAAAATGGGGCTGAATATGCGTTTGCTTTAATTGTTTGTTTTTTCGCTTGCGCCTTAGCCTTTTGGCCGAACACCTCATTAAGTTCATCGATGAAATGGCGCGATTGTTGGCGACCAATTCTAGGTAAAGCAAGCCTGAGTGTAGGCACGCAACAATTTGCTTGGCGTTGTTTGGCGTATTTGTTGGCATTTTTAGTATTGACGCATGTTGGCGCACGTATCGTTGTTGGGAATGTGCAAGCGATGTTAGCTGCAATGCCCACTTTCACACCTTTTCCACAA
>CALKVB010000685.1 GCA_937996605.1 uncultured Oxalobacteraceae bacterium
CTCGGCTTCAATGCCTTTTCCGGGATGTTCTACAATTTTCTGAATAGATTTGAAATTTCCTTTGATCGCAAGCCCCCGCAAAATCGGATGCTGGGATTTCTCGGCAAGAGCGTTCAAATATGGAAGGGTAATTTCGTCATCCTGATTTACAGGAGAAAAATCAGACTCAACTGCTTCCAGGGTTCCTGTTTTATCGAAGTAGAAATTATCAATTGTGCTCACGTCTAGGAGCGCATCTACTCGCGAAAGCATTATTCCGTGTTTTAACAAAGCAACATGAGCCATTTGTTTCATTAATGGAATAATGCTGGCAAAGAGACAGGGGCAAAAAATTAAAATGCCGACAAAAAAGGATTCAATAACCCTTCGCATTTCAGCGCCACTCACTGCTTGCGTCACTGAAACTAAAAGCGCCCCACTAAATGCAAAGATTACGAGACCACTTTCGATTTTGGAAAAAATCTTCGCGTATCGGGATTTACTGCTCTCCGAAAGCAAGGCTGCTTCAGCCCAGCTATCTATCTTTCTTTCGCCTTGAGGAGCCGTAACGACTAAATTGAAATCAGCCTGCGCAATTGCGCCCGCAAAAATTTGATCTCCCTTTTTTAAATGAATGAGGGCTGGCTCCCCACTCATAAGGTGGTTGTTTAATTCTGCCGTATCGGTACCAATCACTCCATCGAACGGTACGACCTCATGTCGAGAAACTTGGATCAGATCACATTTTTTTATCTGAGAGACTTCGGCAGAAACCCATTTGTTTTTTCTAAAAACGTTAACGGTTTTCTTTTTTGGATGGAGCTGAAATAGGATGTTGTGAGTGAGCTTGGTAGTAATAACGTTCTCAATCTTCTTTGTAAGTAATAAGATCGCAACGATCATCGAACCGGAATCTGCATAGGTCGTATTGTGACGTGAGAAAAGAGCGATCACCGAAATCGTGAATGCACACATTCCACCAAAAAAAATAAAGAAATCTAAAGTTAAAAGCCTGCTGAACCATAGGGCTCGTAGCCCCGACTTACCGAAGGGTACAACTCCAATAAGAATGGCGGGAAGTCCGAACGCAGAAGAAGCGAGTGCAAGATAATAAAGTTCATCAGAAGAAAGCTCTCCGCCCGCATATCCAGCAAATGCTAACATTGAAGACCACATTGCGAAAAACCAAACTAAACTAACAAGTAGCCAAGGAATTTTGCGATTTGATTCGCGCTTTAGACTTTCATGAAAATTCAGGATCCAGCCGTCAGACTGCTTTTTGATTCCAAATCCAATGCGCACGACCTTGGCCTGGACAGATTGATCGAGAGGTCCACTGTTTGTTGCAGTATTGGTCCGTACCACCAATAGTTTACTTGCATAGTTCAAGTCGGCTGAATCAACACCCTCGATTTGCGCCACTGACTCACGAATGTTTTTTGCGCAAGTCGAACACCACATTCCAGATATGAAATATATAAGTTGGGGCGCCTCGGCAGACACTTCGACTCCTTCCTATAACTTA
>CALKVB010000686.1 GCA_937996605.1 uncultured Oxalobacteraceae bacterium
CTAAATGAAAAATCCCTGATTGAAGTTAATCAATCAGGGATTTTTTTTGATTTGGTCAATTCGAATTATTAAGTGCTTGGCTTCATCATTATCTTGCGAACTACTTCGTTAAATACTTGTACCATGACAGGATCAAATTGAGTTTCGCTATTGGCATTGATTTCAGAAATTGCGCTCAATAGACTTTTCTTGAATGTACGGTCGGATCGTTCGGTGGTTATCGAACAAAAAGTATCAACGATAGAAAGCATACGCCCACCGACGTGAATTTCTTCAGCTTTTGCGCCATTGGGGTAGCCAGTGCCATCATAGCGTTCATGGTGATCAAGCACCATTTGGGCTGCTTCATCCCAACCACCAAAGCGCAGCAGAAATTGGCTACCAATAATGACGTGCTCTTGGATCTTACGTAACTCTTCTTTCGAGAGTGTTCCCTCTTTATTAAAAATATTGTGAGGGATGAAGCTCATGCCGACATCATGCATGAGTGATGCCGCTTGTAGCTGTTGTGGATCGACTGGAAATCCCATTGCTTCATTGAGTTGCTCAGTCATTTGCACTACTTGATCACTACGATTTTTTCTGTAAATACTGAGATTGTCGATGTGATTTGATAGGTCTCGCATTAATTCTAAATCTGGAGGAACCTCAAGTAAGACTTTCTTCGACTTCACCTCAGTGACTGAACTTCGTTCCTTCTTATCTAACATGTTGATCGCATTGCGCACCTCAACTTCAACATTGCTAGGATTGAGTGAACTAAGCAAATGTTCGCTTACTCGACAGAGCAATTGGCGCTTACCATCATCAAATTGTCTCGTACTGATGAGTTCCACCAATAAGTCTTCAATTTCGTCGGTCGCTAATAGTAGAAACTCACCGATTATCGGCAAATAGGGAATTTGACTCGCCCTTACTTTGGCGACGATGTCTTCAATTCTATGCAGAGGTTCAGTGAACGGGGTTAAGCCCACCATCAAACAATTACCTTTGAGTGAATGTAGCGCTCGGAATAAGCGGTGCACATAATCCGCTCCGCCGTCTTGGTTAAGTGCCTTAATGCAGGCTTCGGTCTCTTCACAACTTTCCCTTGTACAGGAGACAAAGTCGTCAATGATGGAGCGCTCCATTGAGAGAAATTCAGGACAGGACATGACGGGTGAACTCATATTGAAAATTCCCAACGCAGCATTGAAATGATACCCTGAGGAAATTATAGTCTTCTGGCTAAGAATTTCTAGCAATTCAATGATTTAAATTGTTAAATGAGTTTAAGGCCTTTATTTTGTTGATAAATCCATACGAGGTTTCTTAGTTTGGCGGTTTTTGTCTATCAGGCCAAATTGCTAATTGGTCATACGACTTAGTTGATTGTAAAAGTAAAGCTGGCTTGGCAGTTTCGAGCGCGAGTCAAAAAAAAGCACCCGAAGGTGCTTTAAAGTATTTGAACTGTTGATCGATGCCCAGAAGCAGGCTCAGCGTTCGCGTTTATTTTTCGCGTCTTCCAATTTGTCCCTTGCCTTTTCGATTTTTTCCGAACGCTCGACTTTTGTGGGCGCTGGTGTAGGGGTAACCGCGGGGGCAGCTACCGGCATTTCGCGTTTTATTTCTACAGGGCGAGCTTCCGGTCTCGCTTCAGGGCGGGCCCCAAAGCTTGCTTGTGGTCGTTCTACAGGCCTGTCGTTACCTCGTTCGATAAGCCTATCTTGTGGCCTTTCCATTGGGCGTTCAGCACGTTCAACGAGACGTTCATTTCTTTCGATTGGACGTTCAGTTGGGCGGCTAGGCATCGGAGTCGGGACCACGTTGGTGTTGATCGAAGCAGGTGCCGTTATGATGGTATTTTGCACTGGTGTTTCGCGCCGATTTTCTATGCGTGGGTTATTTATCGGCGCGCGGCTTGAATCATCATAGCGATTGCTGCGTCCACGTTCGGTCTGAATTTCGTCATACGATTTGATATTTGCTTGAGCAGCGTTCGTGTTGCTTGGGTTGCTGCTGGTGCCGTTCGAGTTTTGTAGCCCACGCGCATTTTGTTCAAATCTTTGTTCAGGTCTGATTTCGGATCTGACGTCGGCCTTGGGCTCGGGCCTTTGTGGATACTGGACTATAGTAGCACTTTGCGGTGCTGTGACGGTAGCTGCACCATTATTAGGGATATTCGGCTGATTTAGCGCTGCATTATTCGGATTGTTACGGATATTTACTTGGCTGCTATTGCTAGAATTTTGGTTGCCGTAGTTGACTACGTTGCCATTCGTTTGGTTGCTACGATCGCGTTCACGATCTCGATTACGGGGCTCGTAGCTAGGCACAATATTGTTTTGCGTGTCATTATTTAAAGTAGCACGACTACGATACTGATCATTCTCTTGCCAGGTGCGAGGCCGTCCTTCACCGAAGCGATTATTGTTCGCAGGTGTTAAGTTTGGACCGTCATTCAATACTTCGAGTTTTTTGATTTGATTCGTCAAAATCGACTTCGATGCTGGGAAAACGTGTTCACCACGGACAAAAGTTTGTGATGGAACTGAAGTCACACTATTTGGTATTTCGCGATTCACGTAGACATTCTTGCCGCGGTTAATGACCACTGTATTGTTAATCACTGTTTGATTAATATTTTGAATATAGCGAGGATTTTGTGTGTAATGCGGCCGATAGGATTCGCCAGGACCTAAGGGATACCAAGAAACCGCGGGTCCATTCACATGGCGACTGCCAACACTGACGCCAACGCTCACACCGTGATTAGTGGCGCCCACAAAAGCAACCAAGGCTGGTGCATATACAGGGCGATGATGATGTCCATATCTTCCAGGTACCCAACCCCAGCGATGCCCAACGTAGGCCCAACGACCGTAGTGATAAGGCGCGAAGCCCCAAGGTGAACGGTCAACCCATGTCCAACCCCAAGGTGCGACCCAAACCCAGCGCCCATCACGATATGGCGCCCAACCGCTTGAGATACCACGCGGATACCAAATTGCGCCATATTCAACGTGAGTCTCCCAGTTACCGTATTCGTCAAGCTGTTGATAGCCAACCATATCGCGCGGCACATAGCGGGCAGAAATAGAATTTTCTTCAGCGCGATCACGGTCATAAGCCCATTGGTCGAAGGTGTCAAAGGCTGGGGCACGCGCGATCATAGTGTGATTTAGATTGGTGCCGGAAAAACGGGTCTGTTCTCCTTCACGTAAGGTGATTACGTCTCGATCACCTTGTGCAACACCAACGCCACGTCGAACGATGATTGTTGTGGTGTTATCTGGATTGATATTGATTCGATATTCGCCGGGTTCTTGCACGGCGAAATTCAAATTGGGTGTATTAATTTCGAAAACTTCGCGTTCAGAAAGTGCTCTCACCCGAACGACGATCGTGCCTTGAGTCAGTTGAATTTGACTTACGTCGTCGGTCAAATTGATGAAACTGAGGCGAGTATTTTCGTTGAGACGTATGGCGCTATTACCAACGTGCAGTTCAGCGCGACCTTGTTCAGCAACGAAAATGCTGTCGCCGATAGAGATTGGTCGATTAGGAATTAATTCAGTCCACTGATTGCTTCCTGCGTCGGCAAAACTGATTTGTCCGTAAGAATATCCCACTCGGGCAACGCGACCTGGCGGGTCATTTTGTGCCATAGCAGGGGAAACGAGTAAGAGACTCGCTAAAGTGAGGGTGGCAGCGCCAAGCATGCCCGAAGTTTTCTTGATGAATTTCATTTTGTTCTTTCGCATGGAATAAACGAATTGAATGCAATTACGACCATACCTGTCAGTGTATAACGCACGAGTACCGATTTGGATGTCACAATAATTCACATATTTTTTCTTTTTTTTTGATGCGCTGCAAGAAAAACGCTTTACGGAAGTTTTATCCAGGTAACAAAAATGGCAGTGGAGATTTTACTCGACTGCCATTGTTGTTCATGTGCTTGTTACAAATACTGACAAG
>CALKVB010000687.1 GCA_937996605.1 uncultured Oxalobacteraceae bacterium
GTATTGTTTCGCTCGGAATTTATCCGCGCGAGGCCAGTTACGACTTATTGGCCAGCACAGGCGTTAGTGCTGATTTTGCCCCCCTCGTCTTGGTCAGCGCCTCCGTATTGGACATTGTATTTGGTATCCTCACACTACTACGTCCATCCCGCACTCTATGGCTAGGACAGATTGCATTGATTTGCATTTACAGCCTCATAATCATGTGCACCTTGCCAGAGTTCTTAGCGCAACCGTTTGGACCTATCATCAAAAACATTCCTATCGTCGCGGTATTGATTCTTCTTTCCGTCCAAGGAACACGGAGTACTCGATGAACTACTATCTACTGATCAAGTGCTTGCATATCATCAGCTCTGTTTTATTGGTAGGAACAGGATTCGGCTCGGCGTTCTACCTTTACTTCGTTAATCGGAGCAAGAACCTGTATGCCATTGCGGAGGTTTCACGCTTAGTGGTGCTAGCTGATTGGTGCTTTACGACGCCCGCCGTCATCATTCAACCACTGAGCGGTCTTTTATTACTTCACCTAAGTGGTTGGGACTTGCGTACTACTTGGATACAGATCTCAATTGCGCTATACCTTATTGCAGGAATTTGTTGGTTACCGGTCGTGTGGCTACAAATCGAGATGCGAAAAATGGCAACCGCGGCGCTGCGTTCACAATCTCAGCTAGGCGAACGCTACTGGCGCTTCGCCAAGTATTGGGAGAGACTAGGCTACCCCGCATTTATTGCAATGTTGGGCACCTACTATCTCATGGTGAACAAACCTAGT
Source organism: uncultured Oxalobacteraceae bacterium (assembly GCA_937996605.1). Taxonomy (GTDB): domain Bacteria; phylum Pseudomonadota; class Gammaproteobacteria; order Burkholderiales; family Burkholderiaceae_D; genus Undibacterium. The sequence goes on from CALKVB010000687.1 coordinate 779, forward strand.
TGGTAAAGAGTAAGTAAGGAATAAGTAAGGAGTAAGTGAAGATCATCGTCACGCTATTCACACTCAATCCCGATTTATTCTTGATCCAAATCAGGCAAAGTCAAACGCCCCGTATGGTAGTCATACTCATACACTTCACCGTAACGCCCCCACTCTACTGCAATTTCCAATACGCGTTTGGCTTCGTCTTCTTTCATAAACTCTTCTAACAACTCGATCAGACGAGCCTCGGGAAGACTACCGTTTGCCTCGGTTTCGAGATTGCGTCTGATGTTCGCGGCCAGTGGTACGTGGGTCAATAATTGCTGACCGAACAGCTCTTGTTTATTCGCTTGATCGGCTTCGACATAGCGCTGCCCCAATTGCGTCAAACTAATGTCGCCCTTCTCAATAACTGCTAAACCCAAAAGGCCCAAAGCTTCATAGGTGGGGAACAACTCTTCATCCGATAATTCTGCCTCTTCAGCCAGTTGCGGCAAGTCGGCGCGCCCATTGAAAGGTGCATCTGCTAACAGATCAAGCACGCCTTCGATGCGGCTGATATCGGTATCAGGTAAACGGTAACCAAGATGATGTGTGGAGCTTTCACCGGCAACTACTTCTTGTGGATGGCGCATCGTCATCAAACCATAGACTTCATCGATTAATGCTCTCACTTCTACTGATTCGACATCGCGTGGTCGCGGCAAATCAATCTTGACTTCACAACGTACACGACCAGGGTCGCTATCCAAAATAATGATGCGATCTGCCATCATCACTGCCTCTTCAATATTGTGAGAGACCACCAAAATCCCTTTGGTCGGAATACGACTTTCTTCCCAGAGCTCAAGCATATCGTTGCGCAAAGTTTCGCCGGTCAACACATCGAGCGCTGAAAACGCCTCATCCATCAAGAGCACATCAGGATTTGTCACTAATGCACGCGCAATGCCGACACGTTGTTTCATGCCGCCAGAAAGCTCTCGTGGCAGAGCTCCGCCAAAACCTGCGAGGCCGATCAGCTCTAATACTTCATCGGCGCGACGCTCACGCTCTGCGGCAGGGACTCCTTGCGCTTCCAAACCCAACTCCACATTTTGCTGTACCGTTAACCAAGGAAACAAAGCAAAGGATTGAAATACCATGGCA
>CALKVB010000688.1 GCA_937996605.1 uncultured Oxalobacteraceae bacterium
GGCCAAAGCAGCGAAACTCGGTGACTCATGGGCGGAACTTGCTGCGCGCGGCTTGATTACTGCCACCGAGGCACATCAGCTTAAACGTAATGAACGTGCTTTCAAAGATATCCGCATTCGCCTACACATTCAAGCCAAACGCAGAGAAGATCGTTTAGTTTTTGATTTGCAAAATGCGATTGCGGCGACCTTCGGTTTCGAAACCACAGAATCGCGTCGCGCGAGTGAATATTTGATGCAACGTTATTATTGGGCTGCGAAGGCGGTAACCCAGCTCAACACGATTCTTCTGCAAAATATAGAAGCTGTACTATTCCCCTTACCTCATCAAGCGCAAGTAATCAACGAGCGTTTCAATGAGGTCAATGGCTTAATCGATATTGCTGATGAAGATGTGTTTGAGAAAAAACCTTCGGCGATGTTAGAGGTATTTCTCCTGCTGTCCCAGCATGCAAACTTGAAAGGCATGACTGCAAAGACGCTGCGTGCGCTGTGGCATGCACGCAATCTAATCGACGCTGAGTTCCGCCACGATATTTTTAATCGTGCCACTTTTTTGCAAATTCTGCAGTCGCCACGCGGCATTACCCACGTGCTTCGCAGCATGAACCAAACCAGCATATTGGGACGATATCTCCCGAATTTCCGTCGTATCGTCGGCCAGATGCAGCACGATCTATTTCATGCTTACACCGTAGATCAACACATCTTGATGGTCGTTAGAAATCTCCGACGCTTCACGATGACAGAGCATGCGCACGAATATCCTTTCTGTAGCCAGTTGATGGCCAATTTCAATCAACCTTGGGTGCTATATATTGCGGCGCTGTTTCATGATATCGCGAAAGGGCGTAACGGCGATCACTCAACCTTAGGGATGGCTGATGCACGTAAGTTTTGCTATGACCACGGCATTTCACGCGACAATACAGAACTGGTCATCTTCTTAGTGCAACAGCATTTGACGATGTCGCAAGTCGCACAGAAACAAGATCTGTCGGATCCTGACGTCATACAAAATTTTGCCAAAATTGTGAAGGATGAACGTCACCTCACTGCCTTGTATCTGCTGACGGTGTGCGATATTCGTGGCACCAGTCCAAAAGTGTGGAATGCATGGAAAGGCAAACTACTCGAAGATCTCTACAAAATGACGCTACGTGTGCTTGGTGGCGAAGCGCCATCGACTGATCGTGAGCTCAAAAACCGCCAACAAGAGGCATTAAAAGCTCTTCGTCTTGTGGGCATCGAAAACGATGCCCATGTCCAGCTATGGGATCAACTCGATATCGTATACTTCCTGCGACATGATGCATCCGACATTGCTTGGCAAACTCGGGTTTTACACGACAAAATCAATAGTCCAACCCCGGTCGTTAAATGTCGCCTAGCGCCGATTGGTGAAGGACTTCAAGTTACAGTTTACTTACGTGATCAGGCGGACCTCTTTGCTCGCATCTGTAATTATTTTGATGGGAAAAATTTCGCTATTCTCGATGCCAAAATACACACCGCGAAAAACGGTTATGCGCTCGATACTTTCTTAATTACCGAGCCGGCATTTGCCAGCAATTACCGCGACATCATCAATTTAATTGAGCACGAGCTAGCAGAAGTATTGACAAAACAATCGCCACTTACCACGCCAAACCAAGGGCGTTTATCGCGGCTTTCACGTAATTTCCCTCTAGTTCCGACAGTGGAGCTGCGTCCAGATGACAAAGGACAGTATTTTCTGTTATCGATTTCGGCTAATGATAAGAATGGCTTACTTTACTCAGTTGCGAGTGTGTTAGCTAAGTACAAAATCAATCTACACACAGCAAAGATTATGACTTTAGGTGAACGTGTAGAAGACGTCTTCCTAGTCGATGGTGCGGCCTTACATAACCCAAAAAATCAGATCCAGTTCGAATCTGAATTACTCGATGCACTCAGAATTTGACTTTCACTGAGCCGGCTCGAATAACAACAGTATTAAATGAGATTTCAACATAGACTTGTTATGACAGAACAATTAAGACTCTCCAAACGCATGTCCGAGCTAGGACTGTGCTCTCGACGCGAAGCAGATGAATGGATTGCCAAAGGCTGGGTACGCGTAGACGGCAAGGTCGTTTCAGAATTGGGAACAAAGATTTTTCCAACGCAAAAAGTTACCGTTGAACGACAAGCAGCTGCAGAACAATCAAAACGCGTCACCATCTTAATCAACAAGCCAGTCGGTTATGTGAGCGGCCAAGCTGAAGACGGTTACTTGCCTGCGGTTACACTCATCAAAGCAGAGAATCGTTGGAGCGAGTGCAAAGTCGAAAATGAGTTTCATCCAACCCAATTACGCAGCTTAGTCCCAGCGGGTCGATTAGATATCGATTCAGTTGGACTACTGGTATTAACCCAAGATGGCCGTGTCGCCAAGAAACTCATCGGTGAAAACACTGACGTCGAAAAAGAATACTTGGTACGCGTGACCTACACAAAACCAGGCAAACTTCCAGACAGCGACTTACGCTTATTGAACCATGGTTTAAGTCTAGACGGTAAGAAGTTAATTCCAGCCAAAGTTCGATGGATGAACGAAGACCAACTTCAATTCATTCTGAAAGAAGGTAAGAAACGCCAGATCCGCCGCATGTGCGAAATGGTAGGTCTTAAGGTGATTGGATTAAAACGCGTACGCATTGGTAAAGTAAGGCTAGGGAATTTGCCAGAGGGTCAATGGCGTTATCTCAGAGACGACGAGCCATTTTGATATTGACTTTTGGGCGCTAAATAATTTCGCAGTGAACCACTTGCTGTCCATGCAAAAGCACAGGTCGATTAGTACATAACAAAACGCGCCACTAAGGCGCGCTCGGAACTCAAATCAAAACTCACATCAAAACTCAAATCAAAATTAGACCCAAATATCAATCATCATCGTTTGGATCTAATTCAGGAAACAAGACTTCCGTAAATCCAAACTTGCTCAAGTCCCTTATCCGCATCGGATACAAAACACCGTTCAAATGATCGGTTTCATGTTGCACCACGCGGGCGTGAAACCCATCAACCTCGCGACAAATACGCTGACCAAACTGGTCAAAGCCTTCATATCGCAACTTGCTCCAGCGCGGCACCAGTCCACGCATCCCAGGAACCGAAAGGCATCCTTCCCAAGCATCATCTGTCTCTTCGGACAAAGGCGTCAAAACAGGATTGATTAGAACGGTTTCAGGCACATTAGGGGCATCTGGATAACGAGGGTTTTGTTTGAATCCAAAAATCACCAATTGCAGATTGACGCCAATCTGAGGTGCGGCCAAGCCAGCGCCATTCGCGTGTTGCATGGTCTCAAACATATCCGCGATTAATTGGTGCAATGCTGGAGTATCAAATTCCTTGATTAGCTCTGATACCTTAAGCAATCGCGGATCACCCATTTTTAGAATTGGATAAATCATGATCGAGTCCTGTTACGCCTAAGCGTTTATGGTTGACGCATCAATTCATGCAGATATTTCGCAAACTCATCACCAACGTCTGGGTGCTTCAAACCTAATGCTACGCTCGCCTTAAGATAACCTAGCTTGGAGCCGCAATCGTAGCGAAAGGCATCGCAGCGATATGCAAAAACAGGTTCATCTTTGAGCATTGCAGCAATACCATCAGTCAATTGAATTTCACCGCCAGAACCCTTACCAAGTTTCTCGAGATAATTAAAAATTTTCCCCGACAAAACATAACGTCCCGCCACCGCCAATGTAGAAGGCGCCTCTTCTGGTTTCGGTTTCTCAACAATACCATGCATACGTTCAAGGTTCTCTTTGTATGCAGTACCGCTTACGATACCGTATTGATTGGTAAATTGACGCTGCACTTCCTGCACTGCGACGATACTGCCACCTTCTTGTTCGTATAAAGCTGCCATTTGCGCAGTCACACCTTTTTGACCGGGCCGAACATCCATCAAATCATCCGCCAACAAGACGGCAAAAGGTTCATCGCCCACCACCGGACGTGCGCACAAAACTGCATGGCCCAATCCCAAAGCAGCAGGTTGACGAATATAGATGCAATTGATATTGCTTGGAATAACGTTGCGAACGATCTCCAGCAAAGCATGTTTTCCTGCTGCTTCAAGCTCGTTTTCCAACTCGTAGGCGGTATCAAAATGATCTTCAATCGCTCGTTTATTGCGGCCTGTGATAAACACCATCTCGGTGATACCAGCCTCCACCGCTTCTTCAACCGCATATTGAATCAAAGGCTTATCGACGACCGACAACATCTCCTTCGGTTGCGCCTTCGTTGCAGGTAAAAAGCGGCTACCGAATCCAGCAACTGGAAACACAGCTTTCTTAATCTTCTTCATTTGCAATCCCTATTCTTGAGTTCTTCTTATCTTTTTAAATGATGCGACTCTGCACATCGCAATTACACTCTAAGACTTTATTTATTGCTGAGTGCACATCGCGATCAATTCTTCTTCGGACAAAACAGGAACGCCCAATTCCCGTGCTTTTAATAACTTACTCCCAGCATCTTCGCCGGCGACCACGAAATGAGTCTTCTTTGACACGGATCCCGAAACTTTTCCACCATGCTTCTCTATCAAGGCACTTGCCTGTTCACGACTCAAACTTGGAAGCGTGCCAGTTAACACGATGGTTTTGCCAGCAAAGACGGCTGCACTTAGATCAAGCTTTTCAATTTGCGGCCAATGAACACCTGAAGCGATGAGTTGGCGAACGAGCTCGACATTCAAGCTATCAGCAAAATAGGAAACGATGGATTTCGCTACCACAGGCCCCACATCATTCACTTGCAATAACTGCTCTTCATTCGCTGACATCAAGGCATCAATATCAGCAAAATGCATTGCCAAATCTTTTGCCGTTGACTCGCCCACATGGCGAATACCTAATGCGTAAATAAATCTCGGCAAGGTCGTTGTCTTCGACGTATTCAAAGCGTCTAGCACATTCTGCGCAGACTTTTCAGCCATCCTATCTAACTCTGCCAAGGCCATCAAACCGAGCTTATAAAAGTCAGCAGCGGTCACCACTACATTTTTATCGACGAGTTGCTCGATCAATTGCTCACCTAAGCCTTCTATATTCAAGGCTTTACGTGAGGCAAAATGAAATAACGCGCCTTTGCGTTGTGCTGCACATTTGATTGCACCTCCCGAACAACGCGCAATTGCTTCGTCCTCTAGCTTAACGATATCAGAACCACAAATAGGGCAAGCTTTGGGCAGACGGAAAATATCTGTGTG
>CALKVB010000689.1 GCA_937996605.1 uncultured Oxalobacteraceae bacterium
CTTGTTTTAAAACATCTAAGCTAGTTGGCGCAAATGGCGAGAGATCAATATCGCATGCTTGATCATGGACAAAATCATACCGACCAAGCCCATGCGCTGACCGTCTTCTGGGCTAAAAATACGCGCTACGCCATAGGCATGCAAATCCGCGATTTCTTCTGGCACGATGACGCCGCCGCCACCGCCGAATACTTTGATATGTTCACCGCCACGTTGCTTGAGCAAGTCGATCATGTATTTGAAATACTCGACGTGTCCGCCTTGATAACTGGAAATCGCAATCCCCTGCGCATCTTCTTGCAAAGCGGCTGTGACGATTTCTTCGACCGAACGGTTATGCCCCAAGTGAATCACTTCGGCACCATTCGCCATCAAAATACGGCGCATGATATTGATCGAGGCATCGTGGCCGTCGAACAAGGATGCTGCCGTCACAAAACGGACTTTATTGCTAGGTTTGTATTCGGTTAACTTCTCGGCGATGGATAGATCGGTCATGTTGTTTTCCTTTTTGTTCATTCGATAACTGCTTATGGCAATTACGCTATGCTTCGATTATATGACGTTTCGATTTACGTTTACGTTCACGTCACTTAGAAATTTCAGTTTTTTGTTGGTTTTGGCTTTTTGACTCCCTTCTCCCGCAAGCGGGAGAAGGGTTGGGGATGAGGGGTTTTCAGACTGAAATACAAATAATAATTCAGCTATCTTTTGAATAACTGATGCCCAATTCATTCACTTACTTTGGACATTGCTTTTTCTGAACCACCCTCACCCCACCCCTCTCCCGCTTGCGGGAGAGGGAGTTTAAGATCAAGCCACCTGCTGTGCGCTAGGCGCACTCATCAAAGCCGCTTTCTCGACATGATAAGCCTGCATGGCTTTTTCTTTCACATGGCCGAAACCGCGAATTTTCTCAGGCAAGCTCGCAATCGCGACGATTTGATCGAGGTTGTCAGCATTGAGTTTGTTCAATAATGACAGCATGGTATCGCGGTAGTCTGCAATCAAAGCACGTTCTTGGCGACGTTCTTCGGTGTAGCCGAAGATGTCGAGCTTGGTGCCACGCAGACCTTTGAACTTCGCCAGCAACTTGAAGGCTTGCCACATCCATGAGCCATATTGCGCTTTGACTAAGCGGCCTTGCGCATCTTTCTTGGCAAATAGCGGTGGCGCCAAATTGAACTTGATGCTGAAGTCACCTTCGAATTGTTGTTTCAATTTCTCAGTGAATTCGCCATTGGTGTACAAACGAGCGACTTCGTACTCGTCTTTGTAGGCCATCAATTTGTAAGCGTATTTCGCCACGGCCATGCTTAAGCGATTGCCTTTAGCTAGCTTTTCTTCAGCACTACGCACGGCATTGACGAGCTCTTGATATTGATGGGCGTATCCTGCATCTTGGTACGCAGTCAGCTCAGCGACGCGACGTTTGATGATACTGTCCAAACTTTGCGGCATCTGCACGACGACTGGTTTGGCTGGGAAGGCAATGTTCTCCACGCGCTTCAAATCGACGGCGGCACGACGGCCCCACAAGAAGGCCTTTTTGTTCGCATCGATAGCGACGCCGTTCAATTCAATGGCGCGCAACAACGCTGCTTCAGATAAGGGAATCGCGCCTTTTTGGAAGGCGAAACCCAGCATGAACAAATTGGTCGCGATCGAATCGCCCATTAAGGCCGTCGCCAACTTCGTCGCATCGACGAAATCAACATTGCCGCCGACAGAATCAGAAATCAAACGCTCTGTCGACTCTAAAGGGAATTGCCAATCTGGGTTCTTTGCAAACGCACCGGTTGGTTGTTCGTGGCTATTGATCACGGCACGTGTACGACCCGCACGCATTTTCGAAATCGCATCATGTTGGCCTGCTGTCAAAATATCGCAGCCCAAAATCAAATCAGCTTCACCCGTTGGAATACGTTGCGCACGCAACTTGCTGACTTTCTCCACCACGCGAATATGCGACGTCACCGAACCATTCTTCTGCGACATGCCCGTCATATCCAACACAGAAGCGACCTTGCCTTCCAGATGCGCTGCCATACCAAGCAAAGCACCGACGGTAATCACACCGGTGCCGCCGATGCCGTTCAATAAAATATTGTATGAGGTATCGCAGCTTGGCAGAGTCGGCAATGGGATATCACCAAAGTCATCGGTCTTCGCTACACCCGTTTTCGACTTCACTAACTTACCGCCTTCGACAGTCACAAAGCTAGGGCAGAAGCCTTTAACGCAGGAATAATCTTTATTGCAGGACGATTGATCAATCGCGCGTTTGCGACCGAACTCGGTCTCGACCGGCATGATGGAAGTACAGTTTGATTGCACACCGCAATCGCCACAACCTTCGCAGACCGCATCGTTGATGAACATGCGCTGGTTCGGGTCGGGGAATTGACCTTTCTTGCGACGACGGCGTTTTTCAGCGGCACAGGTTTGATCGTAAATCAACACCGTGGCGCCTTCGATCTCACGCAATTCGCGTTGTACTGCATCCATGTCTCTGCGATCATGCAAAGTCACTTGACCAGGCAAACCACTGCGGTCTGCATAGCGGCTCAAATCCTCGGTGACCAAGGCAATGCGTTTCACACCTTCGGCTGCCATTTGTTGCGCCATCATGGGGACGCTGATGGTGCCATCCACTGGCTGTCCACCTGTCATCGCGACCGCATCGTTATACAAAATCTTGTACGTGATATTGACCTTGGCTGCCACTGCGGCACGAATCGCCAAGTAACCGGAGTGGAAGTAAGTACCATCGCCCAAATTTTGGAACACGTGTGGCAAAGTTGAGAAAGCCGCTTGACCGATCCATGGTGCGCCTTCGCCACCCATGTGTGTAGTCAGCTTATTGAACTCAGGGTAAATCGCGGTGGCCATCACGTGGCAACCAATACCAGCTAAAGCCAAACTGCCTTCTGGCACTTTGGTGGAAGTATTGTGCGGACAACCTGAGCAGTAGTAAGCTGGTCGCGCTGGCGTGTTGACTTGTTTGGTCAAGACTTCGTCTTTGGCTTCCAAAAAAGCCATGCGTTCTTTGATTAGATCGCTAGTATGGAAGCGCGCAATACGTTGGGTGATCACGCGAGCAATTTGCGACACGGAGAAATCCGCTTTTGAGGTCAACAACCACTCACCGCGTGGCGCAACCCATTCACCTTTTTCATCGAACTTACCAATCACACGTGGACGCACATCATCGCGCCAGTTGTACAGTTGTTCTTTGAGTTGGTACTCGACCATTTGGCGTTTTTCTTCGACCACCAAAATTTCATCGAGACCTTGTGCAAACTCACGCACACCATCCGGTTCCAAAGGCCAAGGCATTGCGACTTTGTACAAGCGAATGCCGATGTCCGCCGCCATTTGTTCATCGATGCCCAAGTTTTCGAAGGCTTCTAAAACATCAAGATACGACTTACCAGAAGCCACAATACCGAGCTTGGCATGCGGACTATCGATCGTCACATGATTGAGTTTATTGGCGCGGGCATACGCGAGAGCGGCATAGATTTTGTAATCCTGCATCAAAGCTTCTTGCTTACGTGCTTGCACGCCGAGAGTGTCGAGTGATAGGCGGGTATTCAGACCACCTTCAGGCATCACGAAATCTTCAGGGATCGTAATTTTCAAGCGGAAGGGATCAGCATCGACCGACGATGTCGATTCCACCGTATCTGCCAGGGCTTTGAAGCCGACCGCACAACCAGAGAAGCGCGACATGGCCCATGCATGCAAACCCAAGTCCAAGTATTCCTGCACATTCGCTGGATACAACATTGGGATCATGCAAGCCGAGAAAATGTGATCAGACTGATGCGGCAACGTTGAAGAATAAGCGCCATGATCATCACCAGCGACCAAGATCACGCCACCATGTTTCGATGTGCCTGCGTGATTCATGTGTTTGAAAACGTCGGCACTACGATCAACGCCTGGGCCTTTGCCATACCACAAACCAAACACACCATCGTATTTGGCAGGGCCAATCAGATCGACAGTTTGTGTGCCCCACACGGCGGTCGCCGCTAAATCTTCATTCACACCAGGAACGAATTTAATGTGATTCTGTTCCAGTAATTTTTTGATTTTCCACAAAGTTTCATCCAAACCACCAAGCGGTGATCCGCGATATCCTGAAATGAAACCGGCCGTATTCAAGCCAGCGGCGAGATCACGCTGTCTTTGTATCATCGGCAAGCGCACTAATGCCTGAATGCCTGATAAGAAAATCGTGCCGGTGTTCGATGTGTATTTGTCGTCAAGCGTGACGGGTGCCAAGTTTGATGCACTTTGCGGGCTGACTGGGAGGGATGTTTCAGATGCTGCGGCAGACGAAAGCGAAGACGCTTCCACCGGACCAGCAGATTTCATTGCTGTGTCGGATGACATGGTAGAGCTCCAAAAAATTTGTGATTTTTGTGTGCAAAGAACTTGGGCTGCGTCCGGTAAGACACAAGTCTGTTCTGAGCTTATGGGAAGGTAATCGCCATAAGTTCTAGTTGCATCGGCTGAGATGGCAGCCATTTTAATTCAATTCAGGCCTGATTCCCAAGAAAAGCGCAATGAAAAAGGCTACTTTTCCTTTGAAAGTTTCTTAAAACCTAATTATCCGCGCCTCAATTCCATTGATAGACACTTGAAAATCAGGTTTTAATACTTTGCATTGTTTTATCAAAGCATCAGGCAAATCTGAATTGGAGACATCAAAGAAAGCTTTCGAAATACCGGGATGGAGACCACACCCATTCGCTGCAGCGCTTTCTCGACTTCCTTTGAAATCTGCTGTGTTCACAGTGTAGTGAGACTTCCCGCATTTGAAAAATATGGAATTAAAATAGGGGTATCATAAAAAATGATACCAATTATTTCTTCTGACGAAAACGCATAAAAAAGCCCATCCTGTTCGACACAGCATGGGCTTATTTTGTACACCAGCGTTGTTTAGTTGCCGATATGCTTCTTCAAGAATGCTTCCAATTTCAGGTAGAACTCTTTGCGGTGTTCGCTATCGTAGAAACCATGGCCTTCATTTTTTTTCAACAACCACTCTGGCGCATTTCCCGCTTCCTTCAACGCATCCCGCATTCTTTCAGCTTGGTCTAGCTCAGTCGTTTCATCTTTTGTTCCATGAACCAGGAAAACGGGGACTTTGATTTTTTCAGCCATATTAACAGGCGAGTCCGCCGCCAACTTCTTCATATCATCGCCCATATATTTCTTGAGCCAATTGATAGTTTGGGTCTC
>CALKVB010000690.1 GCA_937996605.1 uncultured Oxalobacteraceae bacterium
CCTACACGACGCTCTTCCGATCTTCCATGATTTAGAAAGCTTTAGAGAGACACTATGGTGCAACTGATTGGGCAAACTACACTCACCGACCTTTCGAAAGAGGCTGCCACCAGCCCGCGTTTGCGTAAGAATTTGAATTTCCACGCACATAACGAGGCACAATGTCATCGTCTGTTAAATGCACTGGAACCCGGCACCTACGTGCAGCCACACTGCCATCTTGATCCGCAAAAGGAAGAAACTTTGGTAGTACTGAAAGGGCGTTTTGGTGTTTTGATTTTTGATGAGATGGGCAATGTCAAACAGACAGTTGTCCTGTCACCAAACACAGAACACTTTGGTATCACGATACCAGTTGCTGTATTTCATAGCATGGTCGCTTTGGAATCTGGCTCGGTATTTTTTGAAGCGAAAGCTGGGCCGTATGTTCCCATTTCTGATGCCGAGAAAGCTCCATGGGCACCGTCGGAGGGTGCGCCGGCATGTGGCATATGTCTGCAAGAGATGTTAAAACATTTCATTTAACCGAGAAGAGTGGGCGCATCACACATTATGGTGACGGGTACGTTCGATGAATGCATGATGTGGATATTCGTCTGCGGTGATAGCAAAGCCTCTCTCACTCAGCCATTGGCAAGCTTGCTCAAGGTCAGTGAAATAACGGACAAGTTCTTCAGGAAAATGCCCCGTTTGTTGTTGATGGATTTTTTTCTTCAACATGCTCGGAACAACTATCGCGAGGCACTTGCAATTATTCTCAAATGCCCATTCGCGCATACCTGGAAACATCTGTAAGCTGCTGGCGGACGACATTTCCCAGTTTTCAGCATTAGTAAGTCCAGCCCATGGCGCTTGAATCGGCGCGGTGGCTTTTGTTTCTTCAAATACAGCGAGCGTACCTTCGTTGTTAAATACACCAGCAGTGCTTCGCACAAGAATATTGCGGATTAGACTGATTTCCCACTCACCATGAATTTTCATATTTAATCGATCAAAATTCGACCTGCTTATTTTACGCAAAATCTCAGTGGCTAAGCTTGAATTTGTGACTAAATCTTGTTTGTGCTTAGGAACTCTGCAGAAGTATGCATTAGAGGAAATGATACGCTGCCCCACAGGCTGCAATGAGACCTACACTGAGTGCGAGTAAAATGCCTGCACCATTCGGTTTGAGAACACCGAAATAACCAATCGCTACCGTCGCAACGCCTTTTTTAATTTGTTTCATGGTACGCCAAGCTTGGATGAATTTCAGTATCGACAAAACAAAAGTGAAAGTTGCACATGACATTAGTGATACACGGAATAAGCTAAGTAAACTGAGTTCTCCAGTCGATACTTGTTTGTATATAAGGCCTATACCCGCCATCATGAGTGCCGCGAAGATGGAGATGAGTACATTGCTTAACATCGTTTTACGACTGAGTGCTGCAGCAGCATTTAGTTCATATTTGAGTAAATCAACTTTCTGATTAATTAGCTCAGAGGTTTCTTGTTTGATCGTGGTTATACGTTGATCTAAGGCCGAACCAAGTTGTAAGGTCGCGTAGTCGATGAGCGAACGAATATCGTCCTTGGTCATACTGCGCTGATTATGAATCTCATCGGATAACAGAGCGATATTTCGATCGAGCTGCGCTCCAGCTTCTTGAATTACTCCACTGAGTTCGTCACTGACATGATTGATCGAACGATCGAATAGCGGAGTAAGGCGCTCATCGATAATGCGTCCCATACTTTGTTCAAATTGAACTGATGCTTGTTTTAGATTGAGCGGATCAAAGCCCATTCTTGGCCTCCTTTTATTCAATATTCTGTGTCAAGTACTGTTCTTTGCTACTTGATGGTGCAGTGTGAAAGACCTCGCATTGATCTTTAGGGTTTTTTGAATGGTTCACTCATGATGCAGCCATCGACAACGCAATGAGTGAGAACAACATTCAAAGTGAGGTCGCAATGCATACGTGAAATCGGCTTGTTTTTTGTCTTTGCTTCCGGATAGAGCGAAATGAAACACTGGATTACATGTGTCCCGTTCTTTTGATTGCAAGTACATTTTAATTTTTTATTTTGGAGTTTATATGTTGAAGAAAAGTCTTTTGGTTTCTACTCTGGCAGTTGCAGGTTTGTTGATCGGCGCGAGCGCATCTGCACAAAATGTGTATGTTGGCGGCACTGTTGGCCAAGCCAAATGGAATGATGACTGCAAATCAGTAAGCAAATGCGATACGAATACCACCGCATACAAATTAATCGGCGGCTATAATTTCGATAAGAATTTTGCGTTTGAGACGACAATTTTCTCTCTTGGTAAAGCGTCCGCCTCTGCTTCGTTTGGCAACGCGATTGGTAGTGCAGAATTGAAATCATCAGGTATCGATTTCTCTGGTGTGGTGAAAACTGATTTCACAGAAGATTTTGGTGGCTTTGCAAAATTGGGTGTAGCACGTACTACTTCTACTGTGAAAGGTACTTTGTCAAATTTCGGTAGTGTTTCAACAGATACGACTTCCACACAACCTGTGGCCGCTTTGGGTTTGACTTATAAAGTATCTAAAGAGTTAGCATTGCGCGGTGAATTTGAAACACGTCGCATCAAGTTGGGCACGGAAAAAGAAAACGTCAACACGTTCTCTATCGGCGCCCAGTACAGTTTCTGATCTGAATCACTTTTCGTAAGTAGATCCTACCGGTTTAATACGCCATCGCTGATGGCGTATTTTTTTTTGAGGTAATCTTATTACGCTTATCTTCCGCGCATTAAAAAAAGCAAGTGCCGAAAATGTCGCTTGCCTTTTTTTGTGTATCAGTCACAAATTGAAACGCAGTACTTAGACTAATTTAAGTACTACATCAATATTGCCACGCGTTGCATTCGAGTACGGGCAGACCTCATGTGCTTTGTGAATCAATGTTTCAGCAGCGGCTCTATCCATACCCGGTAGTGAAATATTGAGTTCGACTTGCAAACCAAAACCGCCCTTGCCATTTGGTCCAATTCCTACCAAGCCGTTCACACTTGTGTCTATCGGTAATGCAAGCTTCTGCGAGGCGGCGACAAACTTCATTGCACCAATAAAACAAGCTGAATAACCTGCAGCGAATAATTGCTCGGGATTAGTACCTTCGCCGCCTGCGCCACCTAGTTCCTTGGGCGTGCTCAATTTAACCGCTAAGCGTTGATCATTTGAGCTCGCTTGACCGTCGCGACCACCAGTTGCAGTGGCATTGGCTGTAT
>CALKVB010000691.1 GCA_937996605.1 uncultured Oxalobacteraceae bacterium
AAGAAAATGTGCCGTTTTTTTTATGGTTCTTGTGCCAGCGATTTTGCCAAAGTCGCTTTGAGCTTTTGAAGTTGTGATTCTAAAGCTTCAAAATCTTCAGTTTGGTAATCTTGGAACACTTGCCTACCACCGGTGACAACGACAGGAAACGCCGTGGCAAAGCTTTCTTCACCTGCCGGTGTGAGTTTCACCCACAGCTGTCTCCTATCTTCACCGCGTTCGCGGAGGATTAATCCTTTTGCCTCAAGTCTATCGAGGACGCCAGTAAGTGTACCCTTAGTGATTAAAGTCTTATCGCCTAATTCTTTGCATGTCATACCGGGAGTATTTCCCAGTGTCGCGATAATGTCGAATTGAGAATCTGTAAATCCCAAAGCGCGTACCCGTTTGGATGAGCCTTTTTCGAACAATTGCATGCATTCTGAGAGGAGTCGGATGCTGCGCAAGTAACGTTTCTCTAGCATGATGGTGAGTATTGTTGAGGTGGTCGAAGTAATCGACCACCGCACTAAACAATTAATTAAAGTAACTTGTTCGTAACACAGAAGACGAACTAGTCGACTTTAGCAGCTTCCACTTGAATTGCCAATTTTACTTCTGGCGCGAATCCATAAGCAATTGCATAGTTTAAGCCAAAATCGGTACGTTTGAATTCTGCGCTAGCGTCCGCACCGCAAATTTCACGTTTCGTCATTGCGTCTTGAATGCATTTGAACTTATTGACGGTCAGATTCACTGGCTTTGTCACGCCCAACATGGTCAACTCACCTTCGACGCCTATTAATTTGTCACCATCAAATTTCAGAGCAGTACTCTTGTATTTGATGGTTGGGAATTGCTCCACATTGAACATGTCTTTGCTCTTGGCATGACCATTCATTTTGTCCATACCGAAGTCGATTGAATCTGCAGCAATTTCAATATTGATAGAGCCAGACTTTGCTGTGCGATCTAAAGTCACGGTGCCGCTCGTTTTTGTGAATTTTCCGCGCCATACAGAAATGCCTTTATGATCTGCCTCAAAACTTGGATAGGTATGTGCAGGATCAATTTTGTACGTTTGTGCGAAGCTTGGTGCTGCAACGGCAAATAACGCGATAGCAAAGAAACGAGATAATTTCATGTTTGAACTCCTAAGTTAAAAATACGTGAACGAGGTTCACAATAAATTGGTTTTACTTCGTGGTGACTACTTTAAATTTGATTACAACTTCATCTGCAACCATGCTGGTGTCTTTCCATTCGCCTTCACCAATTCCAAAGGCAAGACGTTTGATCGGGAGGCTTCCCTCAAACGATTGACCGTTGCCCTCAGCCTTGTAAGTCAAAGGAAAACTGGTTGCTACTACTTTTCCTTTGATCGACAGATTTCCATTCACTTGTAATTTCCCGGGTGCGATCAATTTCATTGCTGTCGACGTAAACGTCGCTTTTGGAAACTGTAAAGCGTTAAACCACTCCTTTTTTTGCACCTCTTTATTGTATTCAGGCGCTGGTAATTCCAAGCTATTCATATCAATTTCAACTTGGGCTTTAGATAGCTCAATCTGTTTTTCATTGAGATCGATATTGGCCAAGAAGTGCTTGAAATTTGCCTGTACTGGTACCTCCATTTGTTTGAAAGTGATTTGCACATTACTCTTGCTCGCATCAAGCTTTAGGTTACCCGCCGATACCAGACCTGATGTCATACTCAATAAAGTCGCACCAATTAAACGTAGAAAAACTTTCATTTGAAAATTCATATTCATTCCTTGTATTTAGTTTTTACCTGGAAGCATGCGCTCTAGGGTTCCATCTTTATCGATAATTTTGTGCTTCAGTGCGGCGGCGAAATGCATCGCTACCAAGATTGCCATGATGGTCGTTAGAACTTCATGAATCTCTTTGAATCTGTCTTTGAGTTCGGGTATCGGAGGGATGATAGCCGGTAGCTGTATTAACCCGAGGTAAACAACAGGAAAACCTGCAGCATAAGAGTATAAGTAACCAGAAATGGGAACTGCGAACATCAAGAAGTACAAAAAGAGATGCGTCGCTGTAGCGATATTTCTCTCCCAAGGTTTAAGCGACTCTTGATAAGCAGGTGCGCCTTTCCATAAACGAACTAAGAGACGAATTGCTACTAAACCGAGCACTGTGACTCCTAGCCATTTGTGCCAAGCGTAGTACTGCAATTTCGCGGGACTAATGCGCATGTCTGTCATATACGTGCCGAGCGCGAAAGCAGTGATAATCAAAATAGCGATTAGCCAATGTAAAAAAATACTGAGGCCTGAATATTTTTGCATACCAGAGGCTCCTAGGAAATTAGTTCGAACTAGAACTAATATAGCAAAAAAAATGAAGTTGTGCAGAAAAACTTCAAAAAATTATTCTTATTTTTAAGTATTCCGAAACCGCTGCGTAAGCTTGTCTTGCCTAGATCGAACACAGAAAATTTGCATGTAAAATTGATCACTAAAAATTAATTCATGGCAAGATTTTTGAATAATTAAATGAAAAAAAATAATCAAATTTCGGTTTTTGATGTGTAATACCACTTGGTTTTTAATTTGATACAAATTGAGACAAATTCAGATACTTTTGTATATATGTCGAAGAAAATTCAAATTTAGAGGGTGAACTCTAGCTTTTTTAGAAAAAAACGCCATTTTTCTCTAATTTGCGCAATAAATTTGTAACTGGGAAATTAATTGCTTTTGATACCAGTTGCATTTTCAATACACTTTTGTCGTAAAAACGCAAAGAACAACGAAATCTTCATTTTTTTTCACAAAAAACCAAATTTCTGATTCATTTTTTGTGAAACGCATGTCATATTCTAGTCACACAGAGGTTGTAGTGAAGTGATAAAAAGTACAGATTTTAATTTTTAAATAATTAAATTTGAGTAAAGTTTTATCGCTGTTGGGAGGGGTAAATCGTAACCATCCATTACGATGCGCCATCAAATTGAGTTATCAAACTCTTAATAATTATATGTAAAGGCCTAAAATGAAGAAATCAAACGTAATCGTTCGTCCGTTATTGTTGTCAATTCTCGTTGGCAGTGCATGCAACGCGATGGCTGCAGACCGTGTGGATTTGGAAAAAAATAACGGTGCAGCACGTGCATCTATTATGTCTATCGGTGGTCGTGTAACGGCTGCACAACACATCGGTTTGTCTAGCGATGAATTGAAAGAAGTGCGTTCACATTCCTACGCGAATGGTAAAACAATTACTCGTCACCA
>CALKVB010000692.1 GCA_937996605.1 uncultured Oxalobacteraceae bacterium
CTAGGCAGCCTAGTGATCGAAATAGTTGTATTGCATAGTTGGCAACACCCATTACTGATAAATCGTAAGCTAAATTCACTATATCCTCAGAAGACAACAATGCAGGATGAACCGTGGTACGGCATTCGTAATCGACTCCACTAGCCAGTATCATCTGTGTGCATGCCTGAATATGCTGACCACTATCCGCTTTGCCCGTTACAACGGGGTAGCGATGAAAGGGGGCTTTGATATCAAAGCCTACCCAATCGAGTTTGGGCAAGATGGCTTGTAGTTGGCGAGGATAAATGCAAGCAGTATGCAAGCCAACTGCAAAACCTAATTGGCGCACTTCATCAATAGCAGAACTTAATGCTGGATCTATTGTTGCCTCACCGCCGCTAAATACAACCGCATCGATAAAGCCGACGCGTTGCCTTAACAAATGTAGAACGGACGCCCAAGTAATCGGCGCATCGGTTGTTCTGGTTTGCAAATGCGGATTATGACAATACCCGCAGCGCCATGGACAGCCTTGCACAAACACGACTAACGATAATTTGCCTGGGTAATCGGTGCTGCTAAATTTCGTTATTCCACCAACTTTAAGTGTGCGCAATGCTGTCGCTGTTGGCATCTCAGTAAGCTTTCTCTACTGTATTTTCTTCAAAATAAGTGCGTTCATAAAACTCCCCTTTTTTGCCGGTATTAAATGAACTCACTGGTCGATGATAGCCCATGACACGGGTCCAGACTTCACAGACTTGACGTTCCGCATCATCTAAGATGATCGATGGACTTTGTGTTTGAGAGAGAGGGGCTTTGCTAGTGTTCATATTGACTCCTGTTTAGGTTAAACCAACTGATGATGCTTGCGAGCGATTAATTCTTCATCGCATTTTGGACAAAATTCATGCTGCCCACGAAGATAGCCGTGCTTGGGGCAAATTGAAAATGTCGGTGAAATAGTGATGTAGGGTAGGGTGAATCGACTAAGTGCCTTACGTACCAAATGGCGGCAAGCGTCGGCACTGCTGAGCGCCTCACTCATATACAAATGCAAGACGGTTCCCCCTGTGTATTTACGTTGAAGATCATCTTGCAAAGTGAGGGCGGTAAATGGGTCATCTGTAAAGCCGACCGGTAATTGCGACGAATTAGTGTAGTAGGGCATATCCTGGGTGCCGGCTTGCAAAATGGTGGGAAACTGTTTACGGTCTTCTTTTGCAAAACGATAAGTTGTCCCTTCTGCTGGTGTTGCTTCTAGGTTGTACATGTGCCCGGTTTCATCTTGAAACGCCAACATACGTCCACGTACATGATCCAATAAGCGAACGGCTATCGCATGCCCAGTGTCGCTGCTGATATCGTGTTGATCGTCGGTGAAGTTACGTATCATTTCATTGATACCATTCACGCCTAAGGTAGAGAAATGATTGCGCAATGTGCCGAGGTAGCGTTTGGTGTAAGGGAATAGACCATTATCCATGTGGCGCTGTATGACTTTGCGTTTGATCTCTAAGCTAGTTTTTCCTAGCTCAAGCAACTTATCGAGTGCAGACAATAAGCTAGGTTCGTCGCCACGATGCAAATAACCTAACCTCGCACAATTGATGGTGACGACACCAAGAGAACCCGTTTGTTCGGCTGAACCAAATAAGCCGTTACCGCGTTTTAGTAGTTCACGCAGGTCTAACTGGAGTCGACAGCACATCGAACGTATCATGTTCGGTTTCAACTCAGAGTTAATGAAATTCTGAAAATAAGGTAAGCCATAACGTGCTGTCATTTCAAAAAGCAATTCTGCATTTGGACTATGCCAATCAAAATCCTCGGTGATGTTATAGGTAGGAATAGGGAAGGTGAAGACACGCGCTTTTGCATCGCCTGCCATCATGACTTCGATATAAGCGCGATTGATGAGATCCATTTCTGCCTGTAAATCACCATAAGTGAAATCCATCTCAACACCAGCAATCACAGGTACTTGCTCACGTAAATCTTCTGGACATGTCCAATCAAAAGTCAGATTGGTGAACGGTGTTTGGGTGCCCCAGCGCGATGGTACATTTAAGTTGTAAATGAGCTCTTGTAGATATTGTTTGATGTCCTTGTAATCGAGCTTATCTTTGCGCACATAAGGCGCCATGTAGGTATCAAATGAACTGAATGCCTGCGCACCAGCCCATTCATTTTGTAGCGTGCCGAGAAAATTGACGATCTGCCCGATGGCGCTAGAAAAATGCTTAGGCGGGGCAGATTCCACTTTTCCCGGAACCCCATTTAAACCTTCGTTTAGTAAAGTGCGCAAAGACCAACCTGCACAATAACCTGCCAGCATATCAAGATCATGAATGTGCAAATCGGCATTTCTGTGTGCTTGTCCTACTTCAGGTGGATAGACATGATTGAGCCAGTAATTGGCAATAACTTTTCCTGAAACATTGAGTATCAATCCGCCTAGCGAATATCCCTGATTGGCGTTTGCATTGATACGCCAGTCTTGCCTGTCCAGATATTCATTCATCGACAATTCAACATCGACTAGAGATTTGTTATCGACCCTTAGTTTCTGATGCTGTTCGCGATAAACGATATAGGCGCGTAAGGTCTTTCGGTAGTTTGCTTCAAACAAGCATGATTCAACCAAATCTTGAATTTGTTCAACAGAAAGTGGCTGAGGTGCTGGAAATTTCTCAATGAGGCTGAGCACTTGCATCGTAATTTTGTGCGCTTGATCGGCTACAAATTCATTGCATGCTGTACCAGCGCGTTTGATTGCAGAAGCTATTTTACTTGCGTCAAAGCTGACAACGCAGCCATCTCGTTTGATTACTTCACGATGCAGCAAAGGAAGGGTTAAGCTCATTTATGCTCCTTAAAACACAATATGTAGTGTGTTTTAAAGAATAATAACTAAATGTAGTTCGGTCAACTGCTGTTAACCCCAATCTTATTTTCATTGATTTGAGTCAAATCAGGAAGCGTAATCGACATGAGCACATAGCTTTTAATTGAAGTTATATCGCTTCACTTCGTTTTGTGAAGAGAGACTTGTGCCCGCAGTTACATTTAAAAATTTTTGTACTTCGAGGAGATTTGAGCTGAGTAGTTCGGTACATTTGATCGACTTCAACAATCATTATTAGCAGATATTAAAGCCTAGTTTAAGGAAAGGATCACAAGAACGATTCATGATATTTATCATCCTTTCGAACAAATAAAGACCGTAGAATTAGGTCTTATCTGCATGTTGTGGAAACCGTGATCCAAACGGCTCAATCAAGAACCGAGTGTGGGTTTGATCGCCACTCTTATTTTTACTCAAGTTGTTTCTTATTTCGTAAGCTTCGATGCAAACCTTAGTACAACAACGCTCAGTTTTATTACGTTTAGTACAGCTATTGCTGCTGCTTTACGGATTGACTTTGGGTGTTGCAATCGTTTCTCCAGTTGTTAATCCCAAGATTCTCAATCTGGTTTGTACCAGCTCTGGCTATAAATTTGTCGCGCAAGAAACTGGTATCGATGGTTTGGGTATTGACGAATCAACGGGCGCATCCATGCAAGGGCACTTACTTGATTGCTCTTTGTGTCTACCGTCGGGCATCTTACTAGCGACATATGACGGTATTACTTATCGCCCGTCACATTTGTATGTTTATTTGCTGCCACCTATTTCCGCAACTGGATTTTATTCATTTATCACGACGGTATTTTTTGCTCGTGGCCCACCTTCAAATTTCGCTGGCTAAGTGAGGATTAAAGCTTGATTGATTTCCTTTATTTAAGGAAATGCATTTCCATGATTGATCAACAACCGTTCATTACTATGACGAAGCTCAGGGTAATGAATGGATATCTCATTACGCCTCAATAGAACAATAAGAGTAATGGAGTGAGATATTTGTTCTGCCTGAAAAAAGGCAAACATTTTATCTCTTGACGAGTCCAATTTTTTGCGTAGCTTGCGCTACTGCCTACACATATCGTTCACAGGAACATTCATATGAATGTTCGTAACGAAGAAATTTATCGAAGAACTAATTATGAATATGCATTATCGAAAAAAAATAATTGTTTTGGCTATTGTCGCCACATTCACATGCCAATTTTCCTTTGGCCAGGTCCAGCAAAGTGCTTCAAAGAAAGATCAAGTCCTTAGTCAAATCACGATTCGTGGAGAGAAGATTGCTGCACCTAACGTTGATGGAGAAAGTAAAGCTGGGGCAGCGAGCATTTTGAGTGATACAGCGTCACTTTTAGAAAACATTCCAGGCATGAGTTTATATAAAGCTGGGGGACTTTCGAGCCTACCATCTTTACATGGTTTGGCAGATGATCGCTTGCGAATACAAGTTGATGGTATGAATTTAATTTCGGCTTGTGCCAATCATATGAATCCACCTCTGTCCTATATTGATCCAAGTAATGTTGGGAGTGTACAAGTACTCAATGGCATCGCCCCTGTCAGCAGTGGTGGAGATAGTATCGGTGGCACCATCAAAGTCAATTCCTCTGCCGCCGTGTTTGCCAATGAAGATCAAGGAAATATTTTAAAAGGGCAAGCCGGAGTCTTTTTCCGAAGTAATAGTCATGCGCGCGGCGCTAATGTGAACGCCAGTTATGCGACACCCAGCTTCAGTTTGAACTATTCAGGTGCAGTTGCAAAAGCCGATAATTATCTGGCAGCGAAGTCTTTCAAATTGAATGGATTGTCTGCCTTAGGAGGCGTGACATCTGGCCGAGAAGTTGGTTCATCCGCTTACCAAAGTGAAAATCATGCATTAGGCTTTGCGATAAGGGGCTCCGATCAATTACTTGAATTGAAACTAGGGTTGCAAGATATTCCTTTACAAGGCTTTCCAAATCAACGCATGGATATGACGCGCAATCGTAGTGAGCAAATCAATCTGCATTATCGCCAGCAACTTGAGTGGGGCAATGTCGATGCACGGATTTATCATGAACACACGCAACATAGAATGAATTTTTCTGATGATAAGCAATATTGGTATGGTAATGCGCCTGGCATGCCGATGGAAACAGCGGGACACAACACGGGTGCGGTACTCAAAGCAGATTGGGTGTTGTCTGAGCGTGATAAATTGATTCTTGGCTCCGAATTGCAGCGATATCGCATGAACGATTGGTGGAACGCATCAGGTACGGGCATGATGATGGCGCCGAATACCTTTATCAATATTAAAGATGGCGAACGTAATCGACTTGCTTTATTCGCTGAGTGGGAAGCGCAGTGGAGTCCTGCTTGGTTTAGTCAGCTCGGTGTGCGCAGTGAACGCGTCAGAATGGATAGCGGTGCCGTCGCTGGATATAACAATATGGTCTATGGTGATCCAACTTCCACCACATCTATTCCTGGCATCTTCAATCATAGTGATCGTCAACGCAACGATAATAATATTGATGTAAGCGCGGTATTTCGTTTTGCCCCAGATAGTAATTTTAGTGTTGATGGCGGCTATGCTTACAAGACGCGTTCACCCAATTTATATGAGCGATATACATGGGCAAATAGTAATACCATGGTGATGAACATGAACAATTGGTTTGGCGATGGCAATGGCTACGTTGGTAATTTGCAGTTGAAACCAGAGATTGCGCAAACGCTGAGTGCGACAATTCATTGGCAGAATTTTGTTGAAAGCGGAATTGAATTCAAGCTTGCGCCATTTTATACTAGGGTGCGTGATTACATTGATGCTGTCGCTTGTTCGTCTATTGGAAAAATTTGTGCTGCGCGTAAAGATGGTTTTGTTAACGTGAGTTTGAGTAATCAGCAGGCTGAGTTATTCGGAATCGATTTGTCGTTCGAAAAAACGCTCGCACAATCCCGCGATTTTGGAAAAATTCACGCGAAAGGCGGTATCAATTATGTGCGCGGAGAGAACACACAAACGCATACTGGTCTCTATAACATCATGCCATTGAATGCAAAATTCAGCTTGCAGCAGCAAATTGATCGATGGACAAATACCTTAGAGTGGCAGGTGGTCAATGCTAAATCTCATGTTTCGGAAATTCGCCGTGAGTTAAATACTTCTGGTTACGCATTGGTAAATCTGCGTGCAAGTTATGATTTTCAGCAGGGACGAATTGATTTTGGTGTGGAAAATTTAACCAATCGTTTTTATTCTTTACCCTTGGGTGGTGCTTATCTAGGACAGGGTGCAACGATGGGAATGGGCGTTCCTCATGGGACGACCGTGCCGGGAGTTGGACGTTCTATGTATGTTAGTGGCACATGGAAGTTCTGATTTGATTTATTGATCGGCAACTTTCAAAATGCGAACTGATGCTAACTGTATAGCGATACATTCTATGCAGAGTTGTCCTCATCAGTTGGTTTTTGATATCTAGTCGAGATTTGTGTTTTGAATTTTTAGACATCCCCATAGATGTGTGTCGGCACATCTATGGCCCCCTTACTGTGCAAGGTCACATCATCGATAAATTCTGTAAGAAGTTTTCACGAGTCAAAGACAACGATGTTGCGATTCATCGAGACCCTAAGCAAAGTTTCTGCCTTCTCCAGCTTCTTCATAAGTCACGCCGTCGCGTATGTGATAAATCCGCTTGAACGTGGGGATAATTTTTTCATCGTGAGTAACAACGACGATGGCGGTATCGAACTGTTTAGCCATTTGGTTGAGTATGCGGATGACAGCTAATGCGCGCTCACTATCAAGTGGTGCGGTTGGCTCATCGGCTAAGATGACTGGTGGCCGGTTGATTAATCCACGTGCAATCGAAACCCTTTGTTGCTCGCCACCAGATAATTGGGATGGCATTGCTTTGGCTCTATGTCCTACATCCAACGCCTCTAAGAGTGCGACCGCACGTTGACGAGCTTCGGCATTGGCAACACCTGCCAGCATTGGTAATAGAGCTACATTATCGGTGACATCTAAGAACGGAATTAAATAAGGTGCTTGAAAAACAAAACCAATTTTGTCACGCCTTAGTGCTCGTAAATCTTTAATATTCCATCCATTCTCATAGATCACATCTTGGCCTAAAATCATGCGCCCTGAAGTGGGCTCAATGACGGCACCGAGACATTTTAAAAGGGTACTTTTACCAGAGCCAGATGGCCCCACCAGACCAACCACTTCGCCGGGGGCTACCACCATATTGACATTTTTTAAGGCATGGACTGCAGTATCTCCTTGACCATAGGTCTTGGTTAGATTCTCGATTCGAATACCTTTGCCTTGTGTGTTTAGTGATTTATCCACCAATGGCCTCCGCTGGGTCTACCTGTAAAGCAACGCGTATCGCGAGTAAGCTGGCTAACATACAAATCGCCATTACTGCAAAAAAACCACTGACGGCGTCGCTATTTTCTAGCAATACATATTTGGGGAAAATGGGTGCCCAAAATGTTGCTGATATTTTTCCTACTGCAAAACCGATGACACCTAAGGCTAAGGATTGCTGCAGAATCATGGTGGCAATTGTGCGGTTTTTTGTACCAATTAATTTTAGTACTGCGATCTCACG
>CALKVB010000693.1 GCA_937996605.1 uncultured Oxalobacteraceae bacterium
GTAAGGTACTAAGATCATATCGCAGTCCGTGAGTGCGATCGCCTCTGATGCGTGGTGTTGTTTGTGGATTCCATCAATGCCCAGAATGTCGCCTTTCATGGGGAAACTTAGTACTTGTTCATTCCCGAATTCATCGATATGAATCGTTTTCACAAAACCGGAGTTGACGATAAACAGAGTGTCAAATGCTTGGCCAATGCGGTGAATACGTTGACCTGCTTTGTAACGTACATGCTGGAAAAGCGTATCTTCATCATCTGCAGTAGCAGGCGGCGCAATGGCTAATAATTCACACACTTGGCGAAGATTGGACCATAAACTTCCTTGCTGGCGCCATGGAGTGTCAGTATGAGAGACAACATCTGCATTGCGTTTCGGCTGAGAGAGCATAGATAAATTTGACATGATGTTTCCTCTGTAATTTGAAATTGAAACACTAAATAATATGAAAAATAAAAAGTTAATCTTTTTAGTGCGCTGGACCGTGTGTTTGCCAGCGCTGCAATATGTTAGGTATTTGCTCGAAATCGGTGGATTTGTCGAGGAAGCTGTCTGCCCCAGCACGCAGTGCTTGCATACGATTAGCTTCATTTGAATGATTTGTTAACACGACAACACGTACTTCTGGGATCGAGGATTTTATTTTTTTGAGTAATCCCAAACTGTTGCCATCGCTGAGTTGGATATCCAAGATCATCGCATCAGCATGCGCATCGACAATTTTGTCGTAAGCTCCGGCAATTTCTGCAGAAATCCCAACGATGCTTACATCAGGTAGTTCTTCAATGAACCGTACTAAGCGGTTTTGAATAAGCAGGGAATCTTCAACGATAAACAGGTTCATGGCGCGTTTGATTTGATTGAACACAGCATTGTTTGCATGTGTTGATTATGATCAGTCGCGTTGTTGATTTAAATCAGTGTTCCCTGATTTGAAGTGTGGGAGTTTGCTGTGGAGGTACTAGGAATATTCCTACAGTGCGCTGCACTGTAGGTTTCGTGCGCGGATTGAATTTCTCTAGTTTTAGTGTAGAAGGTGGTGCGCAACAGCGTATTGCACTAGGTCAGAGATTGAGTTGAGTCCCATTTTTTGCATGATTCTTGTTTTATGGGTGCTCACTGTTTTAACGCTGAGGTGGAGCATATCCCCAATCTCGGTGATCGATTTGCCCTTTGCTAAGTGGCAAAAGACTTCGAATTCTCGATCTGAAAGTGCGGTATGAGATGAGTCGCCACTTGCTGGCATGGCGGACATTGCCAACTGCTCAGCGACTTCCATGCTAATGTAAGGTCGGCCAGAGGCAACTTTGCGCAGTGCTGTGACCAATTGTGTACCTGCGCTTTCTTTTGTGAGATAGCCATTCGCTCCCGCACGAATGGCTCGAACGGCATATTGTTCTTCCTCGTGCATGGTAAGAATCAAAATGGGCAGTTTAGGGAATTCATCCTTAATCTGATGAATTAAGTCAACGCCGCTGCGTCCTGGCATAGAAAGATCGAGCAGTAAAACGTCGAAGCTCTCGGAGCGTACTTTGGTGATGGTGTCGTGACCATCGATGGCTTCCCCAATGACTTGAATATCGTCGATTCCATCTAGAATACGTTTAAGCCCTTCGCGCATGATGGTGTGGTCGTCTGCAATCAAAATACGAATCATGATGTATGGTTAACTCTGCGTTATAGTTTTTATCGATGCTTTTCTTAAATATTTAAGTGCTTATTTCTAAGTGATTTCACGCACTTTAAATTGCCGCCCCTTGATTTTACAGTGACTCAGTTTTTCTAGCGCGTGATCAACGATGCTGCGCTCAATCGCAACATAACTATTGAATTCGAATACATTGATTTTTCCAACCTGGTCTTTGCGCAATCCTACATCCCCAGTTAATGCGCCCAGCAAGTCGCCAGGGCGAAGTTTATCCTTCTTGCCGCCGGAGATGCAGATACTGATATTCGGTGCAATTAAGTGTTCTGAGTTGGTATCTAATGTATCAAGCGATTTCCAAGTGGTCTCACGATTTTGATACTCTTCGATAAGCCGTACCCATTTTTTTTCGTTCGGCGCGACTAAAGTCAAGGCAAGACCTCGTTCGCCTGCGCGGCCAGTGCGACCGATACGGTGAATGTGAACTTCAGTGTCTTTTGAGACATCTGCGTTAATTACTGCGCCAAGCGATTGAATATCAATTCCGCGCGCCGCAACATCGGTAGCAACAAGCACCGAACAACTTTGGTTGGCGAATAAAACCAGAATTTCATCGCGATCTCGTTGTTCTAAATCTCCATGGAGCGCAAGGGCTGTGATGCCTTGTTGTTGTAGTTGGTAGGCAAGTTCATCGCAATGTATCTTTGTATTGCAAAATACTATGCTCGATTTTGGTTGGTAATGCAGTAATAACTTCGCGACTGCGGTATTACGCTCTTCAGCGCTCACCTCAAAAAAGTACTGTTCGATCTGTTGGTCAGCATGTTGACTTTCCACTTTTATTTCTACGGGATCGCGCAGAAAGCCTTGGCTAGCTTGTCGAATATCGTCAGGATATGTGGCCGAAAAGAGTAAAGTTTGGCGGCGTGGCGAGCAGGCCGCGACGATCCCTACGATATCCTCATAAAAGCCCATGTCGACCATGCGATCCGCTTCATCTAAAACTAAAGTTTGAATTGTGTTGAGACGAATGGAGTTGCGCCCTATATGGTCGAGTAGGCGGCCAGGAGTCCCGACGACGATGTGGGCACCGTGTTCAAGCGAGGCGATTTGTGGACGCATCGGTGTACCACCACACAAAGTAAGTATTTTTATATTCGGGATAGCCCGTGCGAGGCGTCGTAGTTCATTCGAAACTTGATCAGCTAATTCACGAGTGGGGCAAATGACTAAAGCCTGGGTCGCGAAATACGCTGGGTTTAGTTTATTGAGTATGCCGATGCCGAAAGCAGCGGTTTTTCCGCTACCAGTTTTCGCTTGGGCGATCAAATCCTTGTGTTCCAGCATAACAGGAATGCTTTCCGCCTGAATTGCTGTCATTTCTAGGTAACCGAGCGATGTAACACTCTCAAGTAGACTTGGGTTGATGGGGAGATTCGAAAAAAGTGCTGGGGTAGACATAATGGACTTGCGCAGTGAAGAATGGGCGAAGTCTACCAGTTGCTCTGATGAATCTCTATGAGTTTAGTGTGTATCCGTTCTCAAGCCAGGTTTTGCGATGAGATCG
>CALKVB010000694.1 GCA_937996605.1 uncultured Oxalobacteraceae bacterium
TGATTGGACAACCGAGTGGCGGTGCACTGGACTATTCCAACTTGCGCCGCCATGACCTTCCATCGGGCCAACGCTATTTACAATATGCGATTACTCGTACTCAACGCTTGCCTCACTTGTCGGTCGATGCCGCCGGTATTATGCCTGATATCTACCTACCTCCATCAAAAGAAGGTACGTCGCCTTCGCAGGAAGTCGAACGCGTCAAACGATGGTTAGAAGGTGGCTCACTGCGCGCAGACTAAACGAAGTCAAGAATCGATGTGAAAACCGAAAGCAGTCAGAACGCGCTAGAAGTCGACTCAAGTTTTTAAACTCTGGCGTCTATTTTCATTTCACTTGCAACAAGCGAATGTTAAGATCACGCCAGACAAAATCGTCTGGCGATGTAGTACGGACGTCGGTTTAAATCTATTTAACGATGACTGCATATCGGGCCTTTGTTTTGCACCGCTAGACCAAGGACTGTCAGAAATATCGAACAAAATAGAAATTGAATGGGATCGATCTGAGCAGGTATACACTTTGGACTCTATGAACGTTTTGGGTGGACACGTTAATGACAAGGCTCATAGTCAACTGCACACGATGGAACTCTTCGACGACTCTACTAATTTTATTGCATCCCGTGCTTGTGCCTGAGCAATCTCAGCTGCCTCGTCGTCACTGATAATATGCTCTAGCCCGCAAGCCTGGTCGAGACTAGGCGCCGAATCCTTACAGTACCCTAGCTTACATTTAGGCAACTTGTATGTTGATCAATGCGATTGTCGCTAAGCACTAGGCACACAGTGTATCGGCATTCTTGCCGAATGAAAAAATCCAAAGCCCTTAATATTTCAAATTGAAAGACCAGAGACTATGCAAAAAAAATTTCTCAAGATTCCTGCCTTTATTAAATTTGAGCGAGAGACCTAAGTAGAAATTAAAGGCAGATCAAAGTTGAACGCACTACCAACACCAGGTTGGCTACTTACCTCAATATGGCTCTGGTGTAACTCCAAAAGACGTTTCACGATTGCCAAGCCTAAACCTAGATGCACAGCATTATCGCTCACGCCATGTTGTCCACGATAATTGGGTTCGAATATCTTTTCTAGATCGGTTGACACTATACCCGTTCCGGTATCTCGTACCGTAATCAATAAGGTTCCTTTATCAATGCAACCTGATAATTCGATGCGTATCACACCTCCCCTCGCGGTGTGGCGCAAAGCA
>CALKVB010000695.1 GCA_937996605.1 uncultured Oxalobacteraceae bacterium
GTCTACCCGTCCTTCACCATAATGACGATCACGTGTTAAGCCAGGTAAATCAGCGACCAAGGCGTCGCGTGTGCGCGTCAAACGGTTAAACAAAGTTGACTTGCCGACATTAGGTCGACCGATTAAAGCAATAACTGGTTTCATTAACTTATTCCGTCGCAAATGCGACAACAGCGCCCGATTTAGTCTGTACGATCAGATTATTACCAACGACCAAAGGAGTAGAAATAATCTTGCTTCCATCGGTTGGCATACGGGCTATAAAAACACCATCTTCTCTCGACAAGAAGTGGACAAATCCAAAACGATCACCTACCGCGACTGATCGGCCAAATGAACTTGGAGCAGAGAGATCACGACGAGCTAATTTATCATTACGCCATACATTAGAACCGCCACTCAACGCATAGCCAGAAACTGCACCTTGATTATCCGCAGCGAACACAAAACGCTCGTCAGCAGAAACACCAACCTCACTAGAAATTTCTTTATTCCAACGATTACTGCCGTTTGTGATGTCAAAACATCCTACCCGACCTTGGTAAGTAACGGCACACACATTATTACTAACCACTACAGGAGCGCCTGACATATCTACGACACGCTCTAATTCAGTCGCACCTTTGGGCTCAGCAGCTGTAACTTCCCAACGCAGTCCACCATTTTGCAAAGCTACCGCAATCAGTTTCCCGCCGGGCGTAGAAACGTAGGCGACCTGATCTTTCACTGCAATACCTGTTGCAACGCGCAACGTCAATACTGGTAATGGTCGTTCCAAAATCCATTTACTGACACCCGTATCAGCATCATAAGCCGCCACGCGATTATCAATGGTATGAACCAAGACTATGTTTCCCGCTACCACCGGTGCTGCCAAAATTTCAGTCGAAGCCTGTACTTTCCAGCGCAATTTGCCCGATGTATCGTAAGCTAGCAAACCGCCTTTCTGCGCACCGACGACAACTAATTTCTCATTTGCACCAACACCTGCAGTCAAATTCATGTCTGCACGCACACGCCACAGAACTTGGCCACTCGCTGCATTGATTTTGACAATAGTGCCATCGGATGATGCAGCATACACATACGTCCCGATATTAATCGGATTAAACATGTATTCACCAGCACCACCAACATTGACAGTCCATGCATTTTTTACCGCCATATTACTCGTAAAATTTTGCAGTTCTGCAGGCGCAGTCTTAGGATCAGGTTTAGAAAATGGATTCCAGGACCAGGTAGAACATCCACTTAACAACGCAACAACGAGAATAGCAGAGCTTGAAGCACGTAAAAACATAGTCGATCCTAGATTATTTTTTTGCAGGAGTAGCGTCAGACTTCACTTCCAAAGGACCGCCGATCGCATCCAATTTAATTTGTACCAATTGACGACCAGAGTGCTTTTCGCCCATTTTATCTAATGCCGCTTTATATGAGACACGTGCATCATTCACTTTATTTTGCGCCAACTGCAAATCCGCTTTGCGATCCAATACGTCGGCTTCAAAGTCTGCAGGAAACTCCATGTTCAACAACTTATATCCTTCGTCGAAATTTTTCTCATCTAAAGCGATCGCTGCTAAACGCAATCGAGCAATTGCCTTAAACTCTGCAGAGCTTCCCTTTTCTACAACCCAGTTCAATTGACTTTTCGCTGTTTTCAAATCGTTGATATCAAATGCACTTTTCGCTGCCGCCAAACTTGCCATTGTTGCATAGCTAGTGCGACCGAACTTTTCAACCACCACTGTAGTCGCGGCTTGGACTTTGGAGTTATCTTTCAAACTAACCGCGCGCTGAACTTCATCGTACAAAGTTGATGCCTCGACCGCCTGCTTCTTTTGATAGCTATTGTATCCAGTCCATCCAGCGAATGCAGCGAGAGCTGCAATCACCAACCATGTAACAAGATTGCCGTATTGCTTCCACCAAGCTTTGAGAAAGTCTATCTGTTCCTGTTCTTCGAGATCGTATGCCATTTTTTAGTTCTTAATGATGAATGTGAATATGATTTGGATTATTACATTGGCCTTCGTCGTCGCCTCCCGAGACTATCTGATCAACCAGAAAATCAACGGCTGCACTAAAAGGTACACTGACTTGATTATTTTCGAAATCTTCTGAGCGTAAAGACTTCACGCTCACCGTTTCCGCTTTCGCCTCATCCTCACCGATAATAACCGCGAATGCAGCCCCACTCGCATCCGCCTTTTTCATCTGTGACTTAAAGCTACCAACACCCGTCGCAGATGCGCAATGTAACACAACATCTAGGCCGGCATCACGCAAACGTTCACCCAAAACAAAGGATTGCATCCTAGCATCTTCACCTTGATGAACGAGATAAACATCGCATTGGCTCGTTGCGCTACCATCGCCATTTGCCTTCATTAATTCAAGCAAACGTTCGACACCCATCGCAAAACCACATGCTGGAGTTGGTTTACCACCAAAAATACTAAACAGCGAATCATAACGTCCGCCGCCACAAACAGTCCCTTGAGAGCCAAGCTCATCTGTCACCCATTCAAACACAGTACGGTTGTAATAATCCATACCGCGAACCAAGCGAGGGTTAATTGTGAACGGAATACTGTTGTGACGAAGAATTTTTTGCAAACCTTCAAAATGCGCGCTCGACTCTTCGCCCAAGAAATCCAAAAGTTTAGGCGCGTTTGCAGCAATCTCTTGTAATGCTGGATTTTTTGTATCAAGAATTCGCAATGGATTAGTATAAAGGCGACGTTTCGCTTCTTCGTCAAGCACAGCTTGATGCTGTTCGAAATAGGCAATCAATTCTGCACGATGCGTTTTACGCTCTTCTGCATCACCTATGGAATTGATTTCCAAACGGATATTTTGCAAGCCAAGATCATCCCACAGGCGTTGGCACATGGCGATCAATTCAGCATCAATATCTGGACCAGCAAAACCAAGCGCTTCCGCACCGACCTGATGGAATTGACGATAACGTCCACGTTGCGGCTTCTCATGGCGGAACATTGGCCCGTTATACCAAACACGCTTAGGCCCTTCGTAAGTGATATTGTGTTCAATTGCGGAACGTACAATGCCCGCCGTGTTTTCGGGACGTAAGGTCAGTTTATCGCCGTTCATTGCGTCTTCAAAAGAATACATTTCTTTCTCGACGATATCGGTAACTTCACCCAAACCGCGCGCGAACAATGGGGTTGCTTCGACAATTGGTGTTCTCATCTGCTGAAAACCATAGCTTTTCAATACTGACTGTACCGTATTTTCAAAAAGCTCCCATAACGCGGATTGCTCGGGCAAGATGTCATTCATCCCTTTAATACCGACGATCTTCTCGACTTTTTTTTCTTGAGCCATGCTCGAACTTCCATTTCTTATTTTGATAAAACGCGCAACCGAAACTACCTCAGCATTTAATTATTTAGCTTTGTAGTGACTCTGCACATAATCTAAGACGATCTTTTGAAATTCCTTTGCAATATTTTCGCCTCGTAGTGTCATCGCTTTCACGCCATCGATAAATACCGGTGCCGCCGGAGATTCTCCAGTACCCGGCAGACTAATACCAATATTCGCATGCTTAGATTCACCTGGGCCATTGACAATGCAGCCCATCACCGCAACATTCATATTTTCAACGCCTGCATATTCGATTTTCCACACTGGCATTTGTTCGCGCAAATAACTTTGAATTTGATCAGCCAACTCTTGAAATACAGTCGAAGTAGTTCGACCACATCCGGGACAAGCAATTACCATTGGCATAAATTTACGCAGACCCATGGTCTGCAAAATTTCCTGCGCCACAAAAACCTCTTTACAGCGGTCGCCTCCAGGCTCAGGCGTGAGCGAAATACGAATCGTGTCACCGATACCTTCTTGCATCAATACTGAGAGCGCGGCAGTCGATGCCACGATCCCTTTACTGCCCATCCCAGCCTCAGTCAAACCAAGGTGCAAAGGATAATCACAACGTCCAGCGAGCTCTCGATAAACTGCGATCAAATCCTGCACCCCAGACACCTTGCAAGACAAAATAATTTTATCACCTGCCAAGCCCAACTCTTCTGCACGTTGAGCACTCTCAATCGCAGAAGTAATCAAAGCTTGATACATCACGGTTTGTGCACTAAGTGGCTGAATTCGGCTCGCATTCTCATCCATTACACGCGCTAACAAACTCTGATCAAGGCTACCCCAATTCACGCCAATTCTCACAGGCTTGTCGTAGCAACAGGCCATTTCTATCATTTTCGCGAACTGTGTATCTCGCTTTGCACCTTGCCCAACGTTTCCGGGGTTAATTCTGTACTTAGAAAGTATCTGCGCGCATTCCGGGTAGTCGCTCAGCAAAGTATGCCCGTTGTAGTGAAAATCACCTACCAATGGCACATCAATACCCATCTTATCGAGCTGTGAACGAATCTCAGGTACGGCGCGCGCAGCTTCAGGGTTATTCACTGTGATGCGGACGATTTCAGAACCAGCTCGCGCTAACTCCTTAATTTGAATCGCGGTTGCAATGACATCAGCAGTATCGGTATTGGTCATCGATTGCACCACCACCGGCGCATCACCACCAATTTTCACTATACGCTGACCATGCACAATCGACACCGTTCGCGCTTGACGTCGTTTTAGCGCACCCGCTTGAA
>CALKVB010000696.1 GCA_937996605.1 uncultured Oxalobacteraceae bacterium
ACCGGAATAAATTCAGAATACAGAGACCCGTCATTCCCGCGAAAGCGGGAATCCATTGTGGTTACACCCACACGGCTACTGAGCACAAAAGCCCAAACATCACCCCAAAACCCTACTCCAACAAATCCCCACCATCACGCAAATCCGCAAACTTCTTCGCCATGGTCGGATTCCCCTTAGTCAAACGCTTAATCGTCACATCCTGCGCCTTATCATTCGCCAGACGCAAATTACGATCAGTGCCTAACAAAGCATCTTTGGTCTTTTGCAGATGATCGATGGACTTGTCGATTTCCTCGATGGCTTTCTGAAACTTAGCAGAAGCCAACTCATAATTTCTACCGAAAGCAGCCTTAAAGGTATCGAGTTCGCTCTCAAAATTGGTGATATCAATATTCTGCGACTTCACCAGCGCTAGCTCGTTCTTGTACTGCATAGAATTCATCGCCGCATTGCGCAACAGCGTGATCATGGGAATGAAGAACTGCGGACGCACCACGTACATTTTTGGATAACGATGGAAGACATCGACGATGCCTGAATTGTAGAGTTCATTTTCTGGCTCAAGCATCGACACCAAGATCGCGTATTCGCATTGCTTTTCATTGCGGTCTTTGTCGAGCTCCTTCAAGAAATCTTCATTCTTTTTCTTAGTCGCGGTCTCTTCGTTTTCGTTTTTCATCTCGAACATGATCGAGACAATCTCGGTACCTGATTCATCAAAATCACGGAAGATGAAATCGCCCTTACTGCCACTGCGCGCGTCATTGTCTTTTTCAAAGTCTGCACGCGGAAATGCCATCGAACGTATCTTGTTAAACTCGATCTCACAATGCTGCTCCAAAGTTTCGCCCACCATCTTGGTCGACAACTTCGCCTTCATATCCTTCAAACGCTCAATCGCTTCATCGCGATCTTTCAACTGCGTTTCGTATTTTTCTTTGAGAGCGCTTTCGGCCAAACTACGTTCGAGCTGCGAACGCTCTAAACCATTCTTCAACTCATCGCGCTGTTTCTCAACTGTCGTAATCGCCTCCTTAATCGCCAATTGCTCGCTGATGGCCTTGGCATCCAACTGTGCTTTCAAACTCTGTATCTGCGCCTCTTTCTCTGCCGCGACTTTCTGCATCTCAGTCTGCAACTTCGCTTCCAACAAAGCTGCCGCCGCTTCGCGATCACGCTTGGCTTGCGCCAATTCATTGGCCAAAGCATCGCGCTCTTTTTGCACCTGACTCAAAGCCTCAGCCACCGCCAACTGCTTCTCAACTCCCACCGCATCGAGCTTAGACTTCAGCGCCACGATCTCAGCATCCTTACTCGCCGCCACCCTCTGCACCTCACTCGCACTCTTCGCCTCCGCCAACTGCACCGCCGTCTGCTTCTCCTGCGCAGCCAAGCTCAAACGCTCATGCAATGCCTGTTCAAACTCAGCATCATGCACCTGCCGCACAATATCGGCATAACCAGTTTCGTCGATCTTGAAAGCTTTACTGCAATGGGGGCAAATGATTTCGTTCATAAGTGGCACCAAAAAATGTTATCACCAGCACTATACACAAACGCTGCGACATAAACGGTCGAAATTGTAGCTGATGAAATTAATAGCTACGCTTAAAAATACAACTGATGGGTTTCACCTTTTCAATAATTAGAAAAGGCACAAACAGGTAAATATCCTCATTATTGTGTCGATTTATCTCGCCAAACACCGTCTCTTCAAATCCGCATTATTAATCGAGTAGCAGTAGCTCGTATCGTTCTTCACTTTACCCAAGCAAAAATTTTTCTGATCGCTTTTATTGATGGAATAGCAGTACGAGGTATCACTCTTCACTTGCGCCAAACAGGCATTTTTGTCGTCGCTGTCGCTGATAGAGTAACAGTAGCTGGTGTCATTTTTGACGGTGCCTAAGCAGGCGTTTTTCGCATCATAGTTGCTGATCGAATAGCAGTAACTGGTGTCACCTTTTACCTTGGCGAGGCAGGCGTTTTTGGTATCCGATTGACTAATTGAATAGCAGTAGCTCGTGTCTTTTTTGGCTGTGGCTAGACATAAGTTTTTGCTGTCGGAATCGCTAATCGAGTAGCACTCACCATTGTCTTTGGCAATGGCTGGTAGGTTGAATGGGATGCTACCGACGATGGTGAGCGTGATGAGGATTTTGCTGAAGAGGTTTTTACTGAAATTCGATTTAACCATGGCTTTGCGTGATCTTAAAACTAGAAGAAACCATGATAGCTTGTTTGGTGGGGTGGGTTCAATGGGGTTTATGGGGGCCTGCGACTTGTTGAAAGGCGCCGCTCCCTTGTCTTCGCGGGAGCGACTACTGTCAACTATGGGTTGTTGGAATTTTGCAGTTTCTGAACCGCCCTCACCCTAGCCCTCTCCCGTCGGCGGGAGAGGGAATAAGCGGTAACTTAATGACGTGAGAGCGTTACGACGCTGGATCCCTGCCTTCGCAGGGAGGACAGCATGAATTACTGAGTACGAATTTCTGTGCGGAGCTGTACGGTACTAGACCTAAGTCGCCGCTTTTTTTTCAATCACGTAAGACTTAGTTTTTCTGAGCCTAGTTCAGCGCAATTTCAACGCAACTTCAGCGTAGTAATACGTGGGCAGTGGTCGCTAGAGATAATTTTTTGGCCTTTGATTTGGTCGACACCAACTTTGACTGAGCTTGCACCGCCGACTTGTTTGGCATTAAGTGCTTCGCTTAGCAAGATATGATCAAGCCCGACAAAACCTTTGCATGCGCCTGTGCCTTCCGCTAACGGCACTTGCACCATCCCTGGGTTGCCATCGGAGATTTCTTGCCACATCAAGCGTGTTTTGACTTCGCCGTGCGCGCCGGTTTTGTTAGGGCTGGCTGGGTCACTACCGTCGCTGCGTACTTGGTCTTTAGCTGGGTTAGATGCTGCTTCTTCGTCTAAACGGCGGTTGAAGTCACCGAGCAGCACAAACAAAGGCGTTTTCGCCGCGACTTTTTCTATCCAATTTTCTAAAGGTGCGACTTGGCGATTCAGAATTTTGCAAGCCTTGTCGTCGTCAGTCAAAACATGACCAGGGTAACGGTCGGTGGTGATTAAGTTGGCGCAAGAGGATTTCAAATGTACGTTCAAAATACTGAGATCAGTACCGCCGATATTGATATTTAAAGCGAGGCCTGGGCGTAACTTTCTGACCTTTTGTGTTTCTTCTTCGTTGTCTTTAATCGCTAAAGCGTCTTCGCTCTTGCATTGCGCTGGTTTCGCGCTTAAAGTTTTTTTCCAGGCAAAGCCTACGGTTTGAAAGGCATTGTGTTCGGCCACGCATGTCTCAAAATCTTTGGCGTGAACGCCTAAAATTGCTTGTATGGTGTCGCGGCTTTTTACTTCTTGGAAGGCCATGATACCGATCTGATGTTCCGTCACCAATTTGTCGATGGTGCTAGTTAAGCCCGCCATTTTTTCATCGTACCAAGTTTCACCCATGGTCCAGTTACTGGCGTTCAAGCGATAGGCGTTGCAAGGCGCAACCTGCATACTTTTTTCGAAACCACCTGCCGCAGTTTCTATATTGGCTTGACATTGCTTAGCGCGCGCTGCTTCTTCTTTGGTCGCTTCACTCGCACCACGCGCGATGCGAGGGCGTGTGTCACACCAATTCACTTCTGGCGCCGAGCATACGGCGAGATGCGTTTTGAAATCAGCCTTAGTACTGGCCCATGCGATATTAAAGGAAGCGATGCCGACTTCATCTGCTTTAGATTGAGCATAACTTGGCGCACTCAAGGCCATACTTGTTAATGCTATTGCGATACTACGGGTGGCGAGTTTTTGTGTGAGGTTGAGCATGAGATGCTGACTCCATTCGTCTAATTTTGGTTTGTGTTGGTTTGTATTAATGCGTGCGTTAAATACTGGGCGTGCGATTGTAGCCGAGAATGTGGAGAGCTTAGCTTTTGTGTGGCGGAATAGCGATGCCGAAACAACAATTTCGAGGGTTTGTTCTGGGTTGATTTGTATCGTAGTTTTTCTGGGTGGGGTGATTTGGTTGTTCCCTTTCCAGAAGAAGGGATGTTGCGTATTTCGTTTACTGTCTACTCGAAGTTCACAGGTCGGGGGTGGCCCGACAGCCAGTCACCTTTTTTGTCTCGCCAAAAAAGGTAA
>CALKVB010000697.1 GCA_937996605.1 uncultured Oxalobacteraceae bacterium
CCTCTTAACCGCGACGCGCAAACCGTAGCTTACTCGGATAGCCGTAGCATCGCTGGGCATAAAGTATTACGCAACACCTACATGTTGCTGTCTATGACTTTATTGTTTTCAGCGATCACTGCTGGACTAAGCGTTGCCTATTCATTACCCAGTATGGGGATTATCGTCACCTTAGTTGCTTACTTTGGCTTGTTATTTTTAACCACGAAATTACGCAATAGTGCCTGGGGTATTTTGTCCGTTTTCGCCTTAACTGGATTTATGGGCTTAACACTCGGCCCCATCATTACGCGTTATCTCGGCATGCCTGGTGGTAGTGGCATCGTGATGAACGCTATGGGATTAACCGCGGTCATTTTCATGGGTTTATCTGCTTACGTTTTGGTGAGCAAACGTAATTTTAGTTTCATGGGCGGTTTCTTAGCGATTGGTGCTTTGGTGGCATTTACTGCTGGTTTAGGCGCGATTTTCTTTGAAATTCCTGCTTTGTCTTTAGCGGTATCTGCTGCGTTTGTGTTGCTGATGTCCGGCATGATCTTGTTCGAAACTAGTAACATCATTCATGGTGGCGAAACCAACTACATCATGGCAACAGTCAGTTTGTATATCAGTATCTTTAACTTGTTCACGAGCTTGTTACATCTGCTAGGTTTTGTGGATAAGGAGTAAGTTTGCTCACCGGTGGTGGCCGGCTGACGGCTCTCAAACTTGGTCGCCACCGTTTTTTATTTTTTAAGTTTTTCAACTGAAGTCTTTTTGCAGCATCGATTGGTAGTAAAGCTTTCATTCCTGTGAGGGCCTGAGTCTAGGCTAAGGGCGCGATGATCAATCGCAAGCCACTCGATTCCCGCCTTCGCGGGAATGACAGCACCAAGTTAGAAGACGATCAGTAAAGTTTTACTAGGTTTGAAGATTTACGCAAACCTGCACCAGCTAGGCACGCAGCCGCAGACAGTACACTAGCACGGCAAGGCGAAGCAACAACGCTGGAGCTGGTTTATACGAAACAAAGATTTACGCAAACCTGCGCCAGCTAGGCGCGCCGTCGCAGACAGTACGCATGTACGGCAAGACGAAGCAACAACGCTGGAGCTGGTTTACGTAAATCTTTTTAAGGGAATGATATGTTTGAATCTGTAGCTCAACCCTGGATGTGGGGCGCCTTCATCGCTTTTGTACTAGCGATGCTAGCCCTCGACATCTTCGCACTTGGCGGTTCCAAATCACACAAAGTTGGTGTGAAGGAAGCTGCTATTTGGTCTATTGTCTGGGTTTCTTTAGCCATGCTGTTTAATGTTGGCATGTACTTCTATTTGAAAGACATCGTCGGCGAAGCGGCAGCAATGACTAAGTCTATGGAATTCTTGACGGGCTATGTGATTGAGAAATCGCTGTCGGTGGATAACGTGTTTGTGTTCTTGCTGATCTTCGGCCATTTCGCAGTGCCTGAGCAATACCAACGCAAAGTCCTTTTGTACGGCGTACTGGGTGCCATCATCATGCGTGTGATCATGATTCTGGCAGGTAGTTGGGTTGTCTCGCAATTCTCGTGGGTTCTTTATCTCTTCGGCATTTTCTTAGTGATTACGGGCTTGCGCATGTTGGTCGCGGCTGAAAAGGAGCCCGATCTCGAAGCTAATCCTGTACTGAAATTCGCTAAAAAGATTCTGCCTTTCACTAAAGAATTTCATGAAGAAAAGTTCAGCATTATTGAAAACGGCAAACGTGTATTCACACCTTTGTTATTGGTGTTGATCTTGATCGAAATCTCTGACGTCGTGTTTGCGGTCGATTCGATTCCGGCGATCTTTGCAGTGACGACCGACCCCTTCATTGTCTTCACCTCAAATATCTTCGCGATTATGGGCTTACGGGCTTTGTATTTCTTGTTGGCGGATATGGCGAACCGCTTCCACCTTCTGAAATTTGGTTTGGCTTTCGTCTTGATGTTCGTGGGCTCAAAAATGCTGTTAGTTAAATGGATGCATGTCCCGACCAACATCTCATTGATGGTGATCGGCGGCATCTTAACCAGCTCTATCGTGGCAAGCTTGATAGCCACACGTAATCAAGCTTCAGAAAAGAAATAAGGATATCTAAATAAGAAAATCTTAAGGAATTAAGCTGCACGCTTTCCCTTATGGAGTTCCCTCCATATTTTGGCGCCAATACCTCCGGGTTGCGGCGCCATTTTTTTATCTAAGTCAGGCCCTGCGACACCAGACTTTGGTGGAAATCTCAGATATTTTTTCTATTTACTCATGCGAGTTTCGTCTATCGTATGTGCTAGCCAAGTGTGTTTTATCCTGAAATTAGCCCTAATTTACGCTAAAACACCCTACAAAAATATCTATTAATCAATATTCTTTAGTGAAAAAAACCCCTCAAGTTCGCACAGCACCGGGCTAAGAATCGTGGCTAGCGGCGAAAAATGGCGGTTTTTTGACGTATAATCCTATTTTCCCTGCGCCGATTTGAGACTCAGATTGCGGGCGCGTAATAAGTGCAGCTAAAAGGTAGTGAACATTTACCCATCGCACACTAATTACCCGATCCGCATTGTTGCCTGATCGGGTTTTGTTTTTTTGCGAGTTCACTATGTCTACCGTTCGTCCTATTTCTGCTACCGAATCCCGCCTGCGCGAGTTGCTGCAACAACGTATCCTGATACTCGACGGTGCGATGGGTACCATGATTCAGCGCTACAAGCTCGACGAAGCAGCTTATCGCGGCGAACGCTTTAAAGACTTCACAGGCCCTGAGGGCGTACGTGAGCTTTTCGTCAAAGGCAATAATGAATTGCTGTCGCTAACGCAGCCGCACATCATTCAAGAAATTCACGAGCAATACTTAGCCGCTGGTGCTGATCTAATCGAAACCAATACTTTCGGCGCCACCACCGTCGCGCAAGATGATTACCACATGGCGCATCTGGCTTACGAAATGAACGTCGCCTCCGCCAAGATCGCACGTGCCGCTTGCGACAAATATTCAAGCGCTGATAAACCACGCTTCGTCGCTGGCGCACTCGGACCAACGCCGAAAACCGCTTCCATCTCACCCGATGTGAACGACCCTGCCGCACGTAATGTCACGTTTGATCAATTGGTCGCCGCTTATCACGAACAAGTGCGCGGCTTGGTCGATGGTGGTGCCGACGTGCTCTTAGTCGAAACCATTTTCGATACGCTCAACTGTAAAGCGGCTTTGTTCGCGATCGATCAATACTTTGAAGAGACTGGCAATTCTTTACCTATCATGATCTCGGGTACGGTGACTGATGCATCTGGCCGTATTTTGTCGGGCCAAACCGTGCCAGCGTTCTGGAACTCCGTGCGTCATGCTAAACCGCTGACGATAGGCTTGAACTGCGCACTCGGTGCCGCCTTGATGCGCCCTTACGCGGAAGAACTGTCAAAGATTGCCGACACTTTCGTTTGTATTTATCCGAATGCCGGTTTGCCCAATCCGATGAGTGATACAGGCTTTGATGAATTACCTGCGGATACATCGGCGCTGCTGAAAGAGTTCGCTGAAGCGGGCTTTATCAACGTCGCGGGTGGATGCTGCGGTACGACGCCAGATCACATCAGAGCGATCGCAGATATTCTCAAAACACAAACGCCACGTAGCTTGCCAAGCATAGAGCCGGCGATGCGCCTGTCTGGCCTAGAGCCCTTCACGATTGATGCGCAATCTCTATTCGTCAACGTTGGTGAACGTACCAACGTCACCGGTTCTAAAGCGTTTGCGCGTTTAATTTTGAACGAACAGTACGACGAAGCCTTGGCGGTCGCACGTCAACAAGTAGAGAACGGCGCGCAAATTATCGACATCAATATGGATGAAGCGATGCTCGATTCGCAAGCAGCGATGACGCGCTTCTTGAACTTGATCGCCTCCGAACCCGATATCGCCCGTGTACCGATCATGATCGACTCGTCCAAATGGAGCGTGATCGAAGCCGGCCTCAAATGCGTGCAAGGCAAAGCCATCGTCAATTCGATTTCGATGAAAGAAGGCGAAGAAGAATTCCTCCGCCAAGCACGTCTTTGCCGTCGTTACGGTGCAGCGGTAATCGTCATGGCCTTTGATGAAAAAGGTCAGGCCGATACTTTCGCACGCAAAACCGAAATCTGTGAACGTGCCTATCGCCTCTTGGTCGATAAGGTCGATTTCGATCCACAAGATATTATTTTCGATCCCAATATTTTTGCGATCGCAACCGGTATCGAAGAACACAATAACTACGCGGTTGATTTCATCGAAGCCACGCGTTGGATACACCAAAACCTGCCTGGCGCCAAAATCAGCGGTGGTGTTTCGAACGTGAGTTTCTCATTCCGCGGCAATGATCCAGCGCGCGAAGCGATTCACACCGTGTTCTTATATCACGCGATTCAAGCGGGTATGACCATGGGTATCGTCAACGCCGGCATGATAGGCGTCTACAGCGAATTACCTGAAGAATTGCGTGAACGTGTCGAAGACGTGGTGCTGAATCGTCGTGAAGATGCAACTGAACGCATGATAGCATTTGCGTCCACACTAAAAGGCGACGGCAAGAAAGAAGAAGCCACATTGGAATGGCGTAACGAGCCTGTACAAAAGCGTTTGGCCCATGCGCTGGTACACGGCATTACCAATTGGATCGTCGAAGATACGGAAGAAGCGCGTCTGCAATTTGAACGCCCAATTCAAGTGATTGAAGGCCCCTTGATGGACGGCATGAACATCGTCGGTGACTTGTTCGGGCAAG
The DNA here is from genome assembly GCA_937996605.1 of uncultured Oxalobacteraceae bacterium. Lineage (GTDB taxonomy): Bacteria > Pseudomonadota > Gammaproteobacteria > Burkholderiales > Burkholderiaceae_D > Undibacterium. The sequence goes on from CALKVB010000697.1 coordinate 4,760, forward strand.
GCAAAATGTTCTTGCCACAGGTCGTCAAATCAGCGCGTGTCATGAAACAAGCGGTGGCGCACTTGGTGCCCTTCATCGAAGAAGAAAAGAAACGCAGCGGCGACAATAAACCCAAAGGTAAAATCGTTATCGCCACCGTCAAAGGTGACGTGCACGATATCGGCAAGAACATCGTCACCGTGGTCCTGCAATGTAATAACTTTGAAGTCGTAAACATGGGCGTGATGGTGCCGTGTTCTGAAATTTTGGCCAAAGCCAAGGCGGAGAATGCCGATATCATTGGCCTCTCTGGTTTGATCACCCCCTCCTTGGAAGAGATGGCTTACGTCGCCAAAGAAATGCAGCGCGACCCTCATTTCCGTATGATGAAGATTCCTCTTTTGATTGGCGGCGCGACCACCAGCCGTGCGCATACCGCCGTCAAGATCGCACCGAACTACGAAGGCCCTGTGGTGTATGTACCGGATGCGTCGCGTTCAGTCTCAGTTGCGCAATCTTTATTGACACCAGAAACCCGCGAGCAATACATCAACGAACTCGCCACCGATTACGAACGCGTTCGCACCTTGCACGCTAACAAAAAGGCCACGCCGATGTTGAGTTTGGCGCAAGCACGTGCTAACAAAATGCGATTGAGCTTCAAGGACGCCAGTGCACCGGTCAAACCGAAATTCATCGGCCGCCGTGTTTTCAAAAACGTTGATCTCGCCACCATCGCCAATTACATCGACTGGGGTCCGTTCTTCCAGACATGGGATTTGGCAGGACCATACCCAGCAATTTTGACAGATGAAGTGGTCGGCGATGCAGCAAGCAAGGTCTACGCCGAAGGCCAAGCCATGCTCAAGAAAATCATCGAAGGCCGCTGGCTCACCGCCAATGGTGTGGTATCGCTCTTGCCTGCCAATACGGTTAACGATGACGATATCGAAATCTACACCGACGACAGCCGTGAACACGTCGCCTTCACGTACTACGGCGCCCGTCAGCAAACAGAGAAACCCGTCATCGATGGTCAACAACGTCCTAACCAATGTTTGAGTGACTTCATCGCCCCGAAAGACAGCGGCATTAAAGACTACATCGGCATGTTCGCCGTCACCGCCGGCCTCGGTATAGAGAAGCATGAAAAACGTTTCGAAGACGCACACGATGACTACAGTAGCATCATGTTGAAATCTTTGGCAGATCGTTTGGCAGAAGCCTTCGCCGAATACTTGCATGAACGCGTACGTAAAGATTTGTGGGGCTACGCTGCAGATGAAGCTTTGAGTAATGAAGAGTTGATCAAGGAATCCTATTCAGGTATTCGCCCTGCACCTGGTTATCCAGCCTGCCCAGAACATACAGTCAAAACTGAAATGTTCAAGCAGATGCAGTGCGAAGAAATTGAGATGTTCATCACCGAATCATGGGCGATGATTCCAGGCGCTGCTGTCTCTGGCTTCTACTTCGCGCATCCTGAGGCGAAGTATTTTAATGTCGGTAAGATTGGGGATGATCAAGTCACTGATATGGCGGCGCGTCGTGGGGTGGCGAAGGAAGATGTTGAGCGGTGGTTGGCGCCGAATTTGTGATGGACCGATGCTTTGTTTCGATAACGCCATCTTCCTTATAAGATTCTAATCCTGAAAATAGAATACAGATGTTTCTTTTCTTCTTACTTTGTATTTGTACCTGCATCTTGCACCTGCTTACAATCCTCCTGACTGGGATCGCATGCGGAGTTCGAGTAAAGAAAGTCAGCTTCGGTTATGGCCCAAAGCTGCTCGTGACACCCTTGTTCGAGCTTCGAGCTCTCCCTTGGGGTGGTTCGATTGCTTTCAAAGATAGCCGGGTCGACACTTCCCTGGACGATGTTATTTTCGATTCACTCGATCAACAATCGTTATGGAAGCAGCTACTTATTTCAAGCTCAGGTTGCTTGATCCTTATTTTAGTGGCCATCGCAATTGGTGGAGCAAAAGGCGTCGAAGAATTCGTAGGTGGTTTTCATTTATTTTTGGTTGAAGTTTTCGACTTTTCTGCGTTTTCATCATTACCTAGCTTTATCAATTCAGCATCGCTGTCCAATCAACTTTTGGTAATCACCGCAAAGCTTGCAGCTCTGAATTTGATCCCCTATTTCGGATCAAATGGCCTAGTTTTGATTCACATCCTGATCAAGAGTTTTTTGAAAGATTTTGAATTCGGCCAGAGTGCTCTACGCATGACTGCTCTATTCAGCATGACCTTTTTCGGATTATGGTTTGCGAATCTGGCACACTTCCTTGCGTCCAATTTTCTGTGAAGACTTTTGGTTTGTAGATCCGTAGGGCCGGTGAAACCCGCGCTGTCAATTTTTCGAGTTACGACGTACCGATAATTTTCGGTGCAAAGAAATCTTCTGAACAACATTCGGAATTTTCGCCGGTCTTAAAAGCGTTCACACAAACTCATCGCTCACAGGTCGGGTGTGGCCCGACAGCCACTCACTTTTCTTGCTTCGCCAAGAAAAGTAAGCAAAAGAAGGCGACGCAGGCGCCACCGCCCTTCGGGTACCCAATTGTGCACGACAAAAATGGGGAGAGGCAGAAACTCGCTACGCTCAAACATCTGCCTCTCTTTTTCCCATTTCTGCCGCGCACAATTGGCGTTGTCACATGCGACTTCGTGCTACCTGATCGGCTAACCACATAAACAACGTTGAGTGCGAGATAACTGAAGGCTTACTTGTTTTTACGCTATAAATCTTCAAGCATGACGGTAGCTCCATCAATCTTATCGAACACACCACGGGGAACTTCCCATTTCGGTTTCGTTGAAGTGATCTCTTCAATTTCATTTTCTGGATCAAAAGCGATTTGATAATCGCTAAATTCGTTTTTCAAATACTTTGAAACGACTTTTTGAATCACACGAAAACCATCTTGATTATATTTGGGGCAGCTGTCCAAATCATCAATATCAAACTTCAAATACCAATCAGGCGCAGAACGCCAAAATAGCAAATTGGCTGTTGACCTCGAACATAGTGGACTATCGAGTATCCATTCAAGAACTAACGAACCATCATCCCAGTTATAAATGTGAGCGAGAAAGTGAAGTTCCGCTGGATCCGAAAGCCCTAAGAACACTTTCTTTTCAGGACGAAAATCATCGGCTTTACCAAAAGACCATTGAAAAAAGTTTTCCGCAATATACTTTTGTCTTGATGCTGAAATCACATATTCAGACATTCATTAAATCCCCCGATAAACGCCATACGCTAAGGATTGGGTACAAGGCGCATTAGTTGACAAATTCTCGTAGGGCGGGTGAAACCCGCGCTGCATAGGTGGTTGAGGTCTTGGCGGCGCGGGTTGCACCCGCCCTACTTTTTCGCTGCTTCAATGCTTGTTTATGCCAACATCAAGTTCATTCTCGGGATGCAGTGCTAGGCGCATTGATTGTAAAAACTTACAGCAATACTGAAGTATTGCGAGGACAATCAACAACGCAATGCGCCCGAAAAAAAGCTTGATTCTTAGTGGGAGCGAATCATCGTACCAAAAGCCTGCTCAGTCAAAATCTCCAACAGCAATGAATGCGGAATCCGTCCGTCAATAATATGCACCGTATTCACACCCGATTTTGCTGCATCCAGAGCCGAGGAAATCTTCGGCAACATGCCGCCCGAAATCGTGCCGTCGGCGAACATTTCGTCGATTTCTCGTGCAGACAAATCGGTCACCAAATTGCCTTGTTTGTCCATCACACCTGGGATGTTGGTCATCATGATCAGCTTTTCTGCTTTCAAAATCTCAGCGATTTTGCCTGCGACTAAGTCGGCGTTAATGTTATAGGCTTGGCCGTCTTCGCCGAAGCCGATAGGTGAAATGATGGGAATGAAAGCGTCGTCCTGCAAGGCTTTGACGACCGCAGGATTGATGGCGTCGATTTCACCGACGAAGCCGATGTCTAAGAATTCGCCTGGATTTTCGCGATCTGGCATTTTCAATTTACGTGCGCGGATCAAGCCACCATCTTTGCCTGTCAAACCTACAGCTTGACCTCCATAGTGATTAATCAGCATCACGATATCTTGCTGCACTTCGCCGCCCAAAACCCATTCCACCACTTCCATGGTCTCTTCATCCGTGATACGCATGCCTTGTACAAAATTGCCTTGCTTACCAATCTTCTTCAAGGCATTGTCAATTTGCGGACCGCCACCATGCACCACCACAGGGTTCATACCAACCAATTTGAGCAAAATCACATCGCGCGCAAAACCATGTTTCAGGTTTTCGTCTGTCATCGCATTGCCACCGTATTTAACGACGATAGTCTTGCCGTGGAACTTACGAATATATGGCAAAGCTTCTGCCAAGATCTCCGCCTTGATTTCTGGTTCGACGCCCGCTAAACGATCATGGGCTTCTGCTTGCAAATTTGTGGTTGTGCTCATGTAAAGGTATCCTATTGAGAATGTCAGCCTAGCCTGAATTTTACAGGCAAAGCAGGACAGGAATAAAAATCTACACAAGGAATTTTCATGGCAAAACAAAAACACTTTGCCTTTTGCTGCCATTTTCCCGCAAATTCGCTCATAATCACGCCATGACTGCTCTACCAGAACTCCATCGCCAACTTGACCAGATGCGCCCTGCGCTGCTGCGTTTTGCCATGCTTCAACTCCGAAATCACACACACGCCGAAGACGTGGTGCAAGAAACCCTATTAGCCGTGCTGGAAAAGCCGGATAATTTCAGTGGCAAGTCGAGCTTACGCACTTATGTAATCGGCATCCTTAAATTCAAAATTATTGATTTGCTACGCATGTCGGGGCGAGAGGTGCAATTTTCTCAGGATGAAGACAGCGAACAAAGTGAGGCTGACTTAATTGATAATCTCTTTCGCGCTGATGGTCATACTCGTCAAGATGCTAGTGCTTGGGGTTCTCCACATGGCACCTTGGAACAAAAAGACTTTTTCCGTACGCTCGAGATTTGTCTAGAAAAATTACCCGCACAAACAGGCCGCGTTTTTATGATGCGCGAATGGTTGGAGCTTTCCACTGAAGAAATTTGTAAGGAATTGGACATTACTACGTCTAATCTATGGGTCTTACTCTATCGCGCACGTTTGCGTCTACGAGAATGCTTAGATCTCAATTGGTTTGGCAATCTCGCCAAATGAACCGGAAAATGAACCTCAGCTTGACCTGTTATTAAGTCCTTATATCTATGCGTTTCTTTTACACTTGCAAACAAGCTCATCAAATGCTGTCTGAAGGCATGGATAGGAATCTCAGCTTGGCCGAGCGCGCACAACTCAAAATGCACCTGAGTTTGTGTCATTCATGCACGAATTTTAGTGGCCAGATGCTGCTGCTACGTAAGGCGATGAAAAAACTATCGAAAGATGGTGGCGCCGAGTAAGTATCTGAACCGAAATTAGTTTCGGTCGATGCTAGACGGCGTGTGAACCTACGGCACTTTGCTCGCACGTCTATGACTAGGCGTCGTAAAAAACCTAAATCTCGCGAATCAGTTACCATATCAACTTCTTGCACTTTTTGCCTAAAACGCCTAAGGGCGAATGGAAAACACCATGCCAACTGAATCTACCTACACAGCGGTCACGAACGAGCCGATTCCAGTTTCTCAACGCATACGTGAACGCATTGTTAAAAGCAAAACACGTTATCACGCAAATGATAATATTGCCGACTTTATAGAGCCGGGCGAACTCGATGAATTGTTGGCCGAAGTAGAGGGCAAGTTACGTGGCGTGTTAGAAAGTTTGGTGATCGACACCAAGAGCGATCACAACACTTTAGATACAGGCCGTCGGGTCGCTAAAATGTACATTAACGAAATCTTCAAAGGTCGATATGTACCGATGCCACCGGTCACCGAATTTCCGAATGCATCGCACTTAAATGAGCTGATGATCATCGGCCCCATTACAGTACGTAGCGCTTGCTCTCATCACCTTTGTCCTATCATTGGTAAAGTTTGGATTGGCGTGATGCCAAATGAGCACTCAAACTTGATTGGCTTATCCAAATATGCCCGCATTGCCGAATGGATTATGAGCCGCCCACAGATTCAAGAAGAAGCTGTAGTGCAGTTGGCTGACGCCTTGCAAAGCAAAATGCAACCTGATGGCTTGGCTGTGGTGATGGAAGCCGATCACTTCTGTATGCATTGGCGTGGAGTCAAAGATATGGATTCCAAAATGATCAACAGCGTCATGCATGGTTCGTTCTTAAAAGATCCGAACTTGCGCCGTGAATTTTTGTCCTTGATTAAGAAATCCTAATTCGCTTTCCATCCGAGATCCAACAAGCTTCACATTGAGAAGAGGTTCACCATGTTAGTCCGTCTCTTGTATGCCAGCCGCGCAGTAGACAATAATTTGCATCAAACTGTTCAAAGCATCATGCAACAATCACGTGATCACAATCCTCAACATGGCATCACTGGTATTTTGTGTCATAGTGATGAGGTCTTCATGCAAGTACTCGAAGGTGGTCGCGAAGCTATTAATACTTTATACGGCATGATTTTGCGCGACCCTAGACACAAAGATGTGGTGTTGTTGCACTATGAAGAGATCAGTGAGCGTCGCTATGCAGGGTGGACTATGGGCCAAGCAAACCTAGGCAAAATCAATCCATCGATTTTGTTGAAGTACTCTGCTTTACCAGAACTCAATCCACATCGTATGTCTGGAAAAATGTCTTTGGCTTTGATCGAAGAATTAATGGCGACCGCTGCAATTGTTGGTCGCGCTTAATTTACTCTACAAGCGCACAAAAAGGAAGATTCGATGAATCTTCCTTTTTTTTCGGACAGCAAGCGTGTACCCATTCACATGATTTAATTCACTGGATAACGTTGATGCACTTGATCAGGTACTGGCGCATCGATTGCTGCGCAGATCGTCTTGATCAGATCTGCAGCATCAACATCAAACTGTTCACCTGCCATTTGCATTAAGGCGCGAATGAAGAAGGGTTTAGCCAAAGGCGCCAATTGATTCAGCTGGGCCAAGCACTGTTTAACTTGGAAATAATCGATGTTTTCTTTCGCTACAAAATCGGCACTTTCTAGGTCGACTTCCTGCAAGCGTCTGACCACTTCACTAAACCGCATCGCCGCTTGATTGCCGTGAGTGTGTGCTACTAAAGAAAGTAAGAGTGCTGCTTGCGAACGCAGCTCGGACAGTTGGTGATAACGCACCGGCACCGCCCGCCAACTATTCTCGCTTAGCCGACGCTCTAAGATCGTTTGCAGTACAAATTCTGCCTGCGTCACTTTTTGATCTGCAATAATTAAACGACTCACCACAGCCATCATTTGTTTTTTCTGATCGACATCCAAGGCGCGTAATGCTGGTGCTGCCAAATCTAAAATCGGCAGGCGAGTCGCGCGCGACAAGGATTCAGTTTGCTCTAAGAATAACGTCACCATCGCACACAATTGTGGCACCGATGTTTTCAGCACTTCGATTTGCAATTGGTAAGCTTGTGGATCTGCACGATCTAACAACAATGCATAGACCAAGGCGCTAGCCGCCTGAGGATCACGTGCCGCGCCGCGAATTTCCGTTGGAATGGTGAATTTTGCTAAATCAGTCGCTATCGTTTTGCTATCAGCAGACTGATATCCAAATTGCGGATGAAATGCCATAGTTTTACTTGTGTCATTGGCCATGCCAGTCGATGTGACACCACTAGTCCAAGATACAGGGCTCGCCGCAAACCCCATCGCAGTTGTGATCCTTTCCTGCTCCACTTCATTTTCTTCGGTGATTACATCTGCATTCAAGAAATCAACTGGTCGGCCGTACAAACGCTCTAAACGCGTCGCGATCGGTGGATGCGTGGCGAACATTCCAGATAACAAACTTGGCTTGGCCGCGCCTAAAAACATGTGTGATAACTGCTCCGCGTGTGGGTTACGAATGCGCGAGCCGCATTGATTTACTTTAGTCAGGCCACCAATTTTTTTTAATGCACCGCCGATGCCATCAGGATTACGCGTGAACTGCACTGCACTTGCATCGGCTAAGAATTCACGTTGGCGCGACACCGCAGATTTAATCAAGCGACCGCAGAAAATACCAATATAGCCTATCGCGAATAAGGCTGCACCAAGGGCAAGCATCAGTAATTGCAAAGATGGGCCTTTTTCATCTCGGCTACGAGAAGAGCCAAAACGTGCGCCCCAATCAAGAAGAATCTCGCCCAAACCAGCAATCATTTGTATACCGAATAGCACGCCAATTAATTTAACGTTCATTCGCATATCACCATTCATGATATGGCTAAACTCATGACCAATCACACCTTGCAACTCGTCACGATTCAAACGATTCAAGGTGCCTCGAGTTACCGCGACCACGGCCTCATTTTGATGATAACCTGCAGCAAAGGCATTAATCGCATCTTCCTGATCGAGAATGTAAACCTTAGGGCAAGCGATTCCCGCAGCCAAGGCCATCTCTTCCACAATATTCAACAATCGACGCTCTTGACGATCGCGAGAATTAGGGTCGATCAAGCGGCCACCCGCCATCTGCGCGACCGCATCACCGCCATCTCTTAGCTGCGCCATTTGATACAGGCTGCCGCCGGCTATGAACAAAATTGTGGTTACTGAAATGATCAAAAAATAGGATTTAGGATAAACCTGGGCCGCAGCGAAATGGCCGCCGCCCTTAGTCCAAATCCACAAACCAGCCGCGACAAAATTCACAGCAATCACGATAGCGACGACCGCTAACAAAAACAAGAATAAAAGTTTCTTGCTTTCACGGTGCGCTTGATCTTGATGCTCGAAAAAATTCATCGCGGCCTCAGCGTGAATAAATTGTGGGGAAAGTAAGATTCGTAATAGAGCTGATACTTCTATAAAACATGGAATGAAACTTAGAATGACACTTTAATAGCTTTACGTTCTTCCGGTGCTTCAGTCGCTTGCAATAACTCACCCGCTTTAAAACCAAACATACCGGCAAAAATATTGCCCGGAAATTGTTCGATTGAGGTGTTGTACTGCATCACGCTATCGTTATATGCCTGGCGTGCAAACGAAATCTTATTCTCGGTACTAGTCAATTCTTCCGTCAATTGCAACATATTCTCGTTCGCTTTTAGGTCTGGATATGCCTCAGATAATGCAAACATTTTACCGAGAGAGGAAGCTAGTGCGCCTTCTGAACGAGAGAGAGCTTGTACCGCACCTGCATCGCTTGGATCTGCAGAAACTTGGGCGTTCGCAGTAACCGCTTGGTTACGTGCTTGGATCACCGCCTCCAAAGTTTCGCGTTCGTGCTTCATATAGCCTTTGGCGACTTCGACCAAATTCGGGATCAAGTCATAACGGCGTTTGAGCTGCACATCAATTTGCGCATAACCGTTTTTGAAACGATTACGTCCCGCCACCATACTGTTATATGTGGATATTGCCCAAAAAACTAAGCCAGCAATCACGACTAGGGTAATGATAAGTGCCATATTGGATTCTCCCAGTGAAAAAAAAGACCGTTACATTTGCATATGGAAACGGTCTTGAAAGATTCGAAATTATTTCTGTTCTTCGTTTAGATCAATCTTACTTTTAGTGGTCTGCAGGGCTTTAAGTTCAGCTTCCGTAATGTATTCAAACATCTTAGTCACTTTCTTCACACCACTCACGCCCGCGGCCACACTCGCTGCGGTTGCACCTTCAGATTGTGTGACACGCCCCATCAAATAGACATTACCTGCTTCGGTCACCACCTTAAACGCACTTTCATTGATGCCTTTGGTATCCACCAAAGATGCCTTAATCTTGGTCGTAATCAAAGCGTCATTCGAACGTGCAGAAATAGTGGAAGCACTGCCAATCACGAGCTCATTTAACACCGCGGTCACGCCTTGTACCGCACGAATCTCACGTTCAGCTGTCGCTTTCGCAGCTTCGTCAGGTACTTCACCAGTCAGCAAAGCGCGGCGATTATAACTATTGACATTGACATGTGAAGCATCCGTGAGTGCGTGCCTGATCGCCGATTCACCTTTCAAAACGATAGTCTTATCTTCGGTCTGAGCGCCCAAAGTACGACGATCGATTGCAGCCATGGTGCCGACGACTGCGCCGCCAACAAACATCGCCACACAGCCTTGCAAACTCAACAGCGCAGAACAAGACAGACTGATCACGAGCACAGGTCTCGCGAGTGTTTTCCATGCAAAAGACTTGTTCACAGAACTAGTCATCTGTATCACCTCCAAATAAAGCGGCATCAATGCCATCACACAAACAATGTATGGTTAACAAATGTACTTCTTGAATACGCGCGGTGCGATCATGAGGTACGCAGATATGTACATCGGCATCGGTCAAACATTCGTTCATCTCTCCGCCACCTTTACCAGTGAGCGCGATTACTCGCATATCGCGTTCCAATGCCGCATTCACCGCATTTAACACACTGGCAGAATTTCCTGATGTCGTGATCGCTAACAAAACATCGCCAGCTTGTCCAAAGGCTTGCACTTGCTTTGCAAAAACCTCTTGGAAACTGTAATCGTTTGCCACCGCAGTTAATATTGACGAATCGACCGTCAGTGCCATCGCTGGCAAAGGCAAACGCTCACGTTCGAAGCGGCCCACTAATTCAGCAGCGAAGTGCTGACAATCAGCGGCAGACCCGCCGTTCCCACAAGCCAAAATTTTATTGCCGTTCGACAGTGCAGTGAACATCAAATCCACTGCTTGTTCAATCGGTTCTGCCAGCAACTCGGCAGAAATCATTTTTAGTTCAGCACTTTCCTGAAAGTGCGAGAGTATGCGTTGGTTTTTCATAGTGCGCGGATTATAGCGTGAGGATGAGCAAATTGAGCAGCAATGCCGCAGGTAATACTTTCACAAAATTACCATGTAAGGTGAAATGCATGAATTGCGGGCTTCATGACTTGATTCTACTGTAAAACAGCGTTGACTAAGCTGAAATGATATTTTTTAGCCATTGAAGATGCTCACCGTCAATCGCAATCAGATCGAAACGACAGGCAGGTTGATTGCGCAAGCCTTGTAAATAGACCTGAGCGGCATGCACTAAGCGTTTCTGTTTAGCTGTCGTGACACTAGCGATAGCACCACCAAATCGGGCGTCTGCACGTTGTCTGACCTCAACAAAGACCACGTAGTGAGCATCTCGCATAATGAGATCGATCTCGCCACCTTTGCACAGGAAGCTACGCTGCACCAAGTGCAAACCTTGTGACTCCAAATAAAGGCGCGCACGCTCCTCAGCAGCATCACCGCTTCGTTGTTTAGGGGTGCGTATCGCGGCTAATCGTTTTGAAAGCCAATTTGACTCTGGCATAGCGTACAATTCCTGTATCCAACATCTTCATTTTTCATCGTGAGTCTTCATCTTCAGTCATGAGCCAAGAATCTGCTGCAACGTTTAATCCTAGCGCCCTGTTTGAGTCTATTCATCAACAGACTTATCCTAACGCGACTCTATACATTATTGCAACACCAATTGGCAATAGTGCGGATATCTCTTTACGCGCCTTACATGTCTTGCACATTGCTGATGCGGTAGCTTGCGAAGACACCCGAAATACGGCGCAGCTGCTCACACGATATGGTCTCCACAAGCCACTGATTGCAGCGCATATGCATAATGAGCATGAAGTTGCAGAGAAAATTATTCAAAGATTACAAGCAGGTGAGCGTATTGCTTTGGTCTCTGATGCTGGAACGCCCGCGATATCAGATCCGGGTGCAATTATCGTCGATGCAGTGCGCCAAGCAGGGCTACGTGTTTCACCATTGCCGGGCGCTTCAGCAGCAATTAGTGCGCTCTCGGCGAGTGGTTTAGTCAACGATCGTTTTTACTTTGTTGGTTTTCTACCCAGCAAAGCTGGACAACGCGACACCTGCTTACAAGCGTTGATTACCATTCCTGCTACCTTGATCTTTTACGAGGCACCACATCGCATTACTGAAAGCACTAAAGCCTTACTCGATAATTTCGGGCCCGATCGACGCGTCGTTTTTGCACGTGAAATCACCAAACTGTTCGAAGAAATTCATCGCTGCACTTTAGCCGAAGCTATCGATTGGTTGGCGCAAGACCCGCATCGCGAAAAAGGTGAATATGTGGTCTTGGTTGAAGGCATGCCCGAAGCCGACTCGGATGATTTGTTCGAAGCCAAACGAGTTCTCGAGATATTATTAGGAGAGCTTTCCGTCAAACAAGCTGCCAATCTCGCCGCACAAATTACAGGCAAGAAAAAAAATGCGTTGTATCAAATTGCTTTAGAAATGAAAGCGAACGACGAATAAGAATTGGAATCGATTCTTTTGGCTTCAATTATCTCTGCACAATAATCGGTTTCGCGACTACATTCCCAATCTTGTCGGCCATCGCTTGTGCATCCGCGCGGTTCGCAAACGGTCCCGCTTGTAAGCGGTAAAGATTACCTTGTTGAATAATCTCGAAGACAACATCAAGCGCGCCAATTTGATCACGAATTTTTTGCTGGATCTGTTCGCGACTCATCTCTGCATTGGCACGGATACCAAAAGCAGCAAATTGTAGATAGAAAGCTAAAGTACCGTTGCCAGGCTTGCTCAATGCAGACACTGAATCTACATTTGACTGAGTCGCAGAATTAGGTGAACTCCTCTCTAGAATCGCAGGACTCGTCTTTTTATCCAACTTCATCTTGTCAACCGTGAGCTGACGTTCACGCTCAAGCGCTTTATCGGCCGCAAGCGAATTATCAGCGGCGCTCTGCTCAGTCTGTGCAATTTGACTCTTACGATTTTCTGCCATGCGAGCGATCTCATCGGGCAAAAGCCGTTCTATCTCAATTTCACTACTACCTTTTCCGAGATAGTCCAACTTTAACGCGGCGGTGTATGAGAGATCCATCACCCGATTCGAATGAAATGGACCACGATCATTGATACGTACAATGATCTGCTTGCCATTCGCGAGATTGGTCACTCTCGCGTAGGACGGAATCGGCAAGATAGGATGAGCCGCCGTAATTTTGAACATATCATAGGGCTCACCTGAGGAGGTACGCTTGCCATGAAATTTTTTACCATACCAACTGGCGATACCACGTTGTTTAAAGGGCGTCGTATTGTCATTGATAGGCGTATAAGTCTTGCCGAATACTTGGTAGGGTTTATTGCCGGTGCGCGAATACGGTTCAACCGCGGGGACAGGATCAGGTGTCTTTTCTAAATTCGCCGGAATATTTTCACCGGGTCCATCGTCTTGATAATAAGCGCCTCGACTTGGATTGCTGCTCGGGCTAGACTTTTCTGCGACAGATGCACTATTTTCAGCCTTATTCGCGGCCACCTTGACGGCAGACTTCGACGTGTTTTTGGGTGCGCTCGAACATGCGACCAAGCTCACTAGCAACACAAAAGAAACAAATCGAGAGACGTAATGCATCAAGATTTCATCAATCCGCGGTGATGTTGGACGCTCATTAAGATGCCCAGTCCCATACCCAGCGTCATCATCGCCGTACCACCAAAACTCATGAAAGGCAAAGGCACACCGACGACAGGAAGTATGCCGACGACCATCCCTAGATTCACAAAAGCATAGGTAAAAAAGATAGCCGTCACAGCGCCTGCCATTAAACGTGAAAACATCGTCGGTGCATTTGCCGCGATCATCAAACCGCGAACCACGACTAAGAAATATAGAAACACCAAGAACAAACTACCGATAAAACCAAACTCTTCAAGATACACTGCCGAAATAAAATCAGTCGTATGCTCAGGGATAAATTCAAGATGTGATTGCGTGCCGTTTTTCCAACCCTTACCAGTGACGCCACCAGAACCCACCGCGATCGTCGATTGAATGATGTGAAAACCTTTGCCTAAAGCATCTTTGGTCGGGTCTAACATAATCATTACACGGTCTTTTTGGTAATCGTGTAAGCGTGGCCAAATCACCGTCGGTATCAACAATACCGCGGCCAAAAACAGACCAATCAATAAACGCCAGGATAAACCGGCTAAAAAAATGACTGTAAAACCAACCGCCCCCACCAATAAGGCCGTACCTAGATCAGGCTGTTTGACGATTAAGCCAAGCGGTATCGCCAAGATCAAAGCAGCAACAACGAAATCTTTCCAACGCAAAGTACCTTCACGCTTTTGGAAATACCATGCCAACATCAAGGGTACAGCAATCTTCAGTGCTTCTGAGGGCTGAATATCGATACCTACGTGTAGCCAGCGTCGAGCACCTTTTTTGACTACACCGGCAATGGCGACGGCGATCAGCAAAGTAACACCAATGGTATAAATAGGAATCGCGAAGCGCATCAAGGTCTGCGGCGGTACATTCGCAACAAACCACATCACAAAAAAGGCGATCACAATATTTCGCAAATGATTTTCTAATCGGCCAGGAAAATCAATGCCTGCCGAGTACATAGTGACAATGCCCGTACTCACGATCAAAAAAATCAAAATCGCTAAGGGCACATCAAATACAGTAAAGTAAGCACGAAAGCGTTGCCAATAGATGGATTTGTTTTCCATATTATTTCCTCTT
>CALKVB010000698.1 GCA_937996605.1 uncultured Oxalobacteraceae bacterium
AGTTCGGGGGATAGACATAGTATCGCCCTCAAAACCGACGGCACCATCTGGTCTTGGGGGCTCAATAGCGATGGACAACTCGGTATAGGCAACACCAATAATCAACTGACTCCTGTCAAGATCGGCGACGTCAAAACATGGAAGAACATCGCCACTGGTGCATTCCACGGCCTTGCTGTTAGAGCGGATGGCAGCCTATGGGTTTGGGGTCGTAACCTTGATGGTCAACTTGGGGATGGGAAACGAGTCAATTTAACAATACCAAGCAATCTACCGTAGCGCATTCCCCACAAACGAGAATACGATCTGAAACATTTTACTTTTTACACATCGCATTTAATGAGGAATTGCTGCATAAAATAATTTTACATGTCAAATTCCGCTAGAATAAGTCAATAAAGAAACATTTTGGCTTTTAGGGAATTCCCATTTTGGATTGGTATAAGATTTTAGTTACTTGCAGTTTAATTACCGGCACACTGTTTAGCACAGGAACGCTGGTTGCTCAGCCTGCCCCAAGCTCTATTCCTGCACCGTCTGCTCTTGTCGTGTTAATGGCGGAACAACGCGGCGATCGTGACCAAGTATTGCCCTTAGCAAAAAACGTTATTCAATTATTTAACTACTTAGAAGAAGCAACTAAACTCAAAATTGAGGTGCGTCGTTATCCTTGGCGTCGGGTCTTACATAATGCAGAAAATGGTGAAGGATTTATCTTCGGTATTTACAAGACCGCTGAACGACAACATACGTTCGCATTTTCTGAAGCCGTCTACTCAGACAAAATTTGGTTGATGAGCAGGTGCGAAGATAGGCTGGTGTACAACACGCTACAAGATCTCAAAGGTAAAACCATAGGTATAGTCCAAGGCTCCAGCGCAGGTGACGAATTTGACAGCGAAGTCAATCGTTTATTTCGTGCTGAGTACAACACCAGTAGCCTAGCTGGACGTTTCTCTAAACTCTATCAAAAACGTATGGATGCGTTTCTCTTGTATGATCCGCGTACAAATTTGAAAGAGATGCAAAAAGAATTCAATCAAATTTACGCTGCTGATTTCGATGAATACCGCAAGAAAAAGAACGATGTATTTTGCATCCTACCAAAACCCATTAATGTCATCGATGCTTACTTTGCGATGAGTATCAAGGGTGATAAAACGGTCCTCGAAAAACTTGATCGTGCTTTGATTCAAGCCAAAAAAAGTGGCGAACTCGACCGTATTTTTTCTAAATAAACCGACACCATCATGACGCATTACCAAGCTGGCATATTAGCGGCCGTTCCCGCACACGCTGAATACCTGTATTTTTCCTGCCAACAAACAAGCTCTACTCAAGATATCAAACAAGTACTGTGCGATATCCATACTCTGATGGGGCGCGATCATTGCGTTGTGGGCTTGGGTCACGATCTCTGTGAACGTTTACAACTTGGTGTTGAGCATCACAGAAAATTTTCAATTACAGCATCTCAAAAAATTGCGGAAGCCCGAAGCACCAACAATGCAAATGCCGATCTGTGGTGTTGGCTACGCAGTGAAGAGCGTGGTGACTTGATCGAACTGCAGCGACAACTTGAGGCATTGCTAGCGCCCGTCTTTTCGCTCTTCCATCAGGTCTCAGCATTTCGTTTCCAAAATGGACGAGATCTTACTGGCTATGAAGATGGTACTGAAAATCCAAGCGACGAAGCTGCACTTGTGATTGCATTTGTCGATGACATGAATTCACCTCTCCACGGATCGAGTTTTGTCGCTGTGCAGCAGTGGCAACATCAGATGCAGAAATTTCACGCATTGAATAATGCGGAACAAGACGACATCATCGGTCGTCGAAAAAGTGATAACGAAGAACTCGACGACGCTCCTGAAAGCGCCCATGTGAAACGTACCGCACAAGAAAATTTTACTCCTGAGGCTTTTGTTTTACGTCGCTCTATGCCTTGGTCTCATCAAGCGCAAGCGGGTTTATTATTTACTGCCTTCGCCATCTCCTTCGACGCCTTCGAAGCACAATTTCGTCGTATGTTAGG
>CALKVB010000699.1 GCA_937996605.1 uncultured Oxalobacteraceae bacterium
AGAAGAGAAATTTCTAGAGTAACAAGCTGACTTTTCACCTGTCTCATTGTGCTTCATCCACACTGAGCAAATCGCTAGCTTTCTTGTGCTAGATCAAACTCTGACCGCACCACTTTGGCACGGTCAGAGGAGATTGTGTGGGTAAGTTTTGGTCCAATCTAAGTTAAAACATCACCTAGCTCAGACTACTTCTTTGACTCTCTTGAATCAACTTTCTGCATAAAAATTCCCGTGGAAGCAATGTGGTGCCCAATATGGCAAACGTGCTAGCGCCAAAGGACCTGCCGCTAAATTTTGTGCATCAAAAACCGTCGCGAAACTGGTTTGCTCTTGTACATCAAATCCCACCCCGACCAACCATGCATCACCTTCTTTAGTCGAGCCCGGCTTTGGCACCACCACATGCTCTTCCAATCGCATACGATCCCCAAAATTAAATCGATCGACCTTGCCACTGTCCACATCAAGCCGCATTACGCCGTTTAAAGCGTTATAAGAAGATTGCTCGCTTGCGTATGGATAAAACAAATAGCGATGCCTGCGTCCGACAACACGAGGATCAACTCGCGGGAACTCCAACACCTCTTGACGTTCACTCATTGATACCCGTTGTTTAGGTAAATCGATGTCTAAAAAAGCGGGTGTAGAAGGATCGCTCTTCACATCGATCCCACGCATGGTTTGCGGCATCGCAGTTTGGAAATTGCCCATATCCTTGCTCTTCACAAAGTCGAGTCGTATATGTTGGCCGTCGTCCCAGGCATTGCCAAAGTGGAACAGCATCATTGCTGGCAATTCCATCATCCGTGTCTTGCTAAAATCGGCTTTATCGATGACCAGAAGTTTAGTTCCCTCTTGCGCCTTCCATTGCATCGCTTGTACCATGCTGCTGCCGTTTTGTACCGCCTTCATGTCGAGGATGATAGGCGAAAACAGGAAAATCAAATAACGCTGCGATGTCACAAAATCATGCACCATGGCGGAGCTTGGCGCATTCATGACGTGATGTTGCACTAACTTACCCTGCGGCGAAAATTGATATAGCACCAGCTTACCCATCATGGTGCCAAAGTTCCACATCGTGCCGTCGGCTTCGAGCTTGGGGTGCGCTGAAAACGGCATGCCAGTCAATTCTGGTGTCCAGCTCACTATCCCTTCGGTCGCCAAAGTTTGGGGATCTAATGCATGGGCCGAGCCACCTTCCCACAACGCATACAGGCGCTCGTTCATTTTGATCACGCTGGTATTCGCGGTATTGAAACTATCCGAACCACGCACCGGTCGTTTCGCTTTAATCGCGGTACCGAATGCAGGAATTAAAAATTCACCCGCCTCTTGCTCGGCGGTGAATTTATCGGTCTGCACGAAACGCGCCTGATGCGACACGCCTCGCTCAGTAAAGCGCCAGGCTTGCACCATGCCATCACCATCGAACCAATGGTGGTAACGTTGTCCTGCTCGCTCGAAAAGCCCAGGCCCATTGCGATAAAACTGCCCTCGCAAGCCGGTAGGTAACTTCCCCTCGATGAAAGCAGCATCACATGCCACATCTTGACCACGATACCCTCGTAAAGGCGTCAAGCGAGGGTTCGATGTAAACAAAGACTGTGCGCTGGTAAGCCCATGCTGAATGCTCTGCGCATCAACTCTTGCAGGCAACATGCTCGCAGCGCTTGCGGCACCGGCAAGTTGAAAAAAATGGCGACGGTTCATCATGAGCTATACTCAATTCACACGAATAGAAATGGCTTTATTGCTGCCATCGATTTTGAACTTAGCATCGGCAAATGAGGCGGGACCAAAGCTTCCAGTGGCATCATTGCTAAAGCCATAGGCTTCGACTGGAATACCTATAGCATTCGTGTCGAGTACGCCATTGCTATTAGCATCATGTAAGACTGAGATGGCATATTCGCCCTCAGGCACATTATTAAACACGACTTCAACCGCCCCCATTTTGGCGTCTGTTGATTTGCGAAGAATCGCATCGCCTAACCATTTTTCCTTTTTATCAAACAAGGCAACGATGATCTCAGATCGGAAGAGCGTCGTGTAGGGAAAGAGT
>CALKVB010000700.1 GCA_937996605.1 uncultured Oxalobacteraceae bacterium
GGATTCAGATACGACACATAACTCTGGCGCGCCGCGATGCTGCAAATACGCTTGGCATAAATGGGTTCCATCCAACAATGTACGGCCACTCTTACGGCGCGCGTTAGCATTGCTCGCCAAATGTTTGATTTCTTTATAGAGTGCATTGTCACGCGATGTGATTTGCTTCATTTCGATTCTTTCAGGAGAGCTTTCACTGGTCCATATGATTTTCGATGGATAGGTGAGACACCAAATTCTTTGAGCCGTGCCAAATGCAATGCTGTAGGGTAGCCCTTGTGCTGATCTAATGCATATTGGGGGTATTCTTCATGCAATTTCGCCAGCAAATGATCGCGCGCAGTTTTGGCAAGAATCGATGCAGCGGAAATCGCCGGAACCTTATCATCACCTTTGACGATAGCCTCTGAACGCACTGACATCACGGGACATCGATTGCCATCAATCAAGGCTAGGCTTGGGGTTATTTTCAAGCCCTCAACCGCCCTGCGCATGGCCAACATTGTGGCTTGCAAAATATTCAGCGTGTCGATTTCAGCTTCAGAACACTGCGCGATAGACCATGCCAAAGCCTTCTCTTTAATTTCAATCGCCAATGCATCGCGTTGTGCTTCACTTAGTTTCTTTGAATCACGCAGGCCTAAAATTGGATTTTGTGGATCTAAAATGACGGCCGCCGCTGTCACCGGGCCGGCCAATGGTCCACGCCCAGCTTCGTCCACACCACAGATGAGTTCGTCGCTTTCATTAAAATCGAACAACGACATGGTTTGATTTGTCACCATCAGATTAGCCCTCCACTGCCGAGCTCAGAAAAATATTGAGTGCAGGCAGGTCCAAGAAATAATGACAAAGTTGTTTCGCAGCCGATCCGCCAACACTTCCGGTCAATACTGGTACCAGCTCGTCATAACGTTCTAGCAGTGCCTCATTACCAGCAATATCAATATCAAGCACATCAATTTCGTATTCGATATCTGCCATCGCTGTACGCAGCTGATCGAGCATGTCTTGGCATAGATGACAATAGCTACGTGAATAAAGTGTGAAGTGGTACATGCTAAGAGCACCCAAGGAGCTTTACAGGGCCGAGATCAAAACAGAATTATAAGCCCCTGAGGGTAAAAATACCGAATTCTCAACACCTCTAGTCAAAAACGAAAAAACCGCAGCATCCTCAAATGAGAAGCTGCGGCTCTTAGATAAGGCTAAGGACGATGCTTATTGGACAGGGCGAATCACCACAAACTGCGAAGATTGACCTGAACGAACCAATAACACGACCGCTTTCTTTGGATCCAACTTAGCGGACATCGCATCGAATTGTTTAGCATCTTTGATATCAACGTTATTCATCATCAAAATCACGTCTCCTGGGCGCAAACCACTGAGTGCAGCAGCACCCTCAACACTTTCAATCACAACGCCGGCAGCATTGGGAACAGCACGTTTCTGCGCTTCAGTTAAATCAGACACTGTTAAACCGAGAATATTTTCTGCGCTATCTTTCTTAGATTTCTTCTCAGATTTACCGCTCGCCTTATCAGGCTCAGCCTCACCAACAACGGCTGTAATTTCTTTTTGCGCGCCTTTACGCCAAACCGTCAGCGTAGCCTTAGTACCAGGTTTTGTACCACCAACAATACGTGGCAAATCGGTCCTTTTCTCAATCGACGTACCATTAAACTTCAAGATAACATCACCATCTTGCAAACCAGCTTTATCCGCAGGACCGCCCGCCTCGACTCGTGCAATCAATGCACCTTGTGGCTTATTCAGGCCCAGTGATTCGGCGACTTCTTTACTGAGATCAGCGATTTCAACGCCAAGACGTCCACGCGATACAGATCCGGTTGACTTCAGCTGTTCGACGACTCGCATCGCTTCATCAATCGGTATCGCGAAGGAGATCCCCATGTAGCCACCAGAACGACTATAGATCTGCGAATTAATTCCGATGACTTCACCACGCATATTGATCAAGGGGCCGCCAGAATTGCCCGGATTGACGGCCACATCAGTCTGAATCAGCGGCAAAAAATCGCCTGTATCACGCGCCTTAGATGAAATTATTCCGGCAGTGACGGTATTATCTAAATCAAACGGTGAGCCAATGGCAATAACCCATTCGCCGGCACGAATTTTATCGGAATCGCCAATCGCCATTTTCGGAAGCTTACTACCTTCAATTTTCAACACCGCGACGTCGGTTCTACGATCGCTACCAATCACCTTCGCTTTAAACTCACGCTTGTCATTTAATTTCACATAAACTTCAGATGCACCATCCACCACATGGGTATTTGTTAGGATATAGCCATCTTGTGAGACGATAAAACCGGACCCAACTCCACGTGGAATCTCTTGCTCTAACTGCTTAGGCGCCTGGCGGCGATTACGTGGATTTGGTTGCATCGGTGCAGGAATACCAAAAAAACGACGCAACATTTCCTGAGCCTGATCATCTTCAGCAAAAGGATCCGTTTGAATTTGCGAGACTTTTTGCGTCGTTCGAATATTTACGACGGCAGGACTGGTTTTCTCAACCAATTGGGTGAAATCAGGCAAACCTGTCACAAGCACGGGCGCTTGACTTTGTGGTTGAGCGGCAGGAACCTGGGCCTTTGCATCATTAGAAGAACTGAAATAACTAATCCCAGCAAATACTGAAGCACTAATTAGAAGCGAGGAAATTAAAATAGAAATGTGTTTTTCAACAGGAAAAGATCGAACTTTTTTCATATTGTCACCGTTATGCATTTACCCTATTTTTTAAGTTGAATTGAATTCACCACTTGCTTAATTGCGGTCGATGGTACTTCCCCTACCACCGTTAACCAATGCTCGCCTAGCCGTTTTGAAGTAATCGTCATTGCCCCCTGCTGTAGGCTTCCCTCTGTCCGATTTCCCAAATTTGGTTCAACAAATACTGAGAACGTCGACAAACCATCAGAGAACATCATTTGCACAACTTCATGCGCCTTGTTCACATTGTCTTCGGCACTTGCCGCAGATGCTGACATAGGTATTAATCGCCGAGTTTCAAGAGTTTTTTTGTAACCACTAGGTAAAGATTTTACCGACCAGCCAGAATTTACATTTGCTTTCACGGTTAAATACTCTGTTTTCCAATTGGAAGTGTTCGAATAGCTTGGTTTCAGGCGCGCTTTATCGACATCGCCAATATTGATCTGTGTAAAGGCGATCTGCTCTATCACTTCTTGGCGAGGATTGAGAGTTTGAATCCCAAGTAAGAGATTTGAATTCTTTTCAACACAAAGCTTAAAACCATAGCGAGCTGTGTCTTTGGGTTGAAAAGTCAAAACCTGACACTCCGCGCCAGCAACCCGACTCATCTGCGCCTTGCGAATCAAGTAAGACTTGGGTAGTAACGCAGCATTTTCACTGAGCAATGCAGGAAATTCTTCCTGTGTCAGATTTTTTTCAACTTGAATTAATTTACTATCAGGCAAATAGCAACTTACTTCTCCATTACGACGCAGATATTCACGCGGTTTACCATCTAAAATTTCAAGCTTTTCGACTTCAATATCACCATCAAATGCATGTGTAATCCGTGAAGTCCGTATTTGATTTCCTTGCTGATAGACAAAAGTGCCAGAGTAAGTCAATTTTTTTGCTGCGACCTGTATGCTTTGCAGCAATTTACTGATTTCAATATCGTCAGAACTAGATTGCGCTAACGCCAGTAGCGGAAACAATCCGCCCAATAAAACCATTCCAAATCGATACAACAAACGTTGGAACATAGTTTATTTCTCAATAGGTTTTGGAGTAACGTTCGCTTTTTGTATATGACGCGCACTACTCTCCAAGGTTGGGGATACTTTTTGATGTGCCTGCAAGTAGCTATCAAGA
>CALKVB010000701.1 GCA_937996605.1 uncultured Oxalobacteraceae bacterium
GGAACAACGCAAGTCGGGATCCCCCCGATTTATCCTGCCGAGAGCCAGCCGACCTGCGACGCCGAGTCGGTAAAGGGGCCCGAAAACTCGTGCTCCACCCTGCGCGTAACCGTTGCAACCAGCATTTACTTTGACTGGTACATTAAAGCCCTGTGTGGCTAAACCTTCCAAACCAGTTTGTGCTGCACATGGTGCAGTTAATCCCAAATTCGCTGCGACTAGTTCAGTCCAGTTTTTTGCGCTCGCGCTATTGATCGTGTACTTGCCTCCGCCCAAAGCTGCGACTGTACCCACTTTGTAAGTACCAACATCACTTAAACTATCACCGAAAGTGACTTGAGAAGAGAAGGTGATTTTTGGCGCAGGATCTTTAGAGCTGCTGCTAGTGCCGCCACCGCAAGCCACCAAAGCTGCTGCGGCTACGAGTGTGAGTGATAATTTTAGATGACGCATTTTGTCTCCTGGTCAATTATTGATTAAGGCTAAACGAACGATAGTGCTATTTAGAGCGCCCACTATATGCCAATATTCTGCGTTGATGTGTTGCAACGTGCAATTAAACGACAGCTAAAATTAGAAGAATTATTCGAAAATAAATGCGAATAAGTTAAGCTTTGCTGCTGTTTTTAGTCCTCATCCTGTTCCATGGAAAAATACTATTTTAAGAGTGAAATTGGTAGCAGTATGCAGCGAATTGCAAACGTAGATCTAAGGCTTTGAATGGCCGTGTCATTTTTGCGACAAAGGCGGAATTGTGTTTGTTGATCCTATACAAGATTGAAGATCAATGTCATATTTTGAGCTATGAAATTAGTACGTACGTTCGTTTCAGCTCGGTTTAAAAAGAACTCTTATTGGGGACAGTAAAAAATGAAACTTAAAATGTTGGCAGTAGTGTTAGGCACCTGCTTTGCAGCTCCTGTTTTGGCACAGTCGAGTGTCACCGTCTACGGTATTTTAGACGCGGGTATTCAGTTCAATTCGAACGGAAAAGCCAATCAGACTAAAATGGTCAGTGGTATCGCCGATGGTTCGCGTCTAGGCTTTAAAGGCACGGAAGACATGGGTGGCGGTTACAAAGCCATTTTCAATTTGGAAGCGCGTGTCGAAGTTGATACTGGCTCAAATAAGACAGGTAATATCAGTGACTACCAAGGCTTTGCATTGACCAAAGGTATGAACTTTCCTGACTTCGGAAGTCCAACATTGAAGGGCGCGGCGGCGCAAACATTACAGGGCGTTCGTGAAGCGCTCCAACCCAAATACAACGTCAACGCGACGAACACCTATGTGTTGCAGCGCGGAGGTGGACCTGATGGCGGTATGTTCGATCGTACTGCGATGGTTGGTTTGATTACACCAGTTGGTGCGGTTTTGGCAGGTCGTATGTACACGCCAGCCTATGAAATTTTTAATGGCGCCGACACCTTTGAAAGCGGCATGGCCGGTAGCTGGGGTGGTATCACTGGTGGTACGGGTGGTTTGTTGACCGCAGGTATGGCGATTCGCTCTAATAAAGCACTGCAATATCGTATCGAATTGCCGAACGGTATCGCCGCTTCGTTAATGTACGGTTTTAAGAATTCAGGCTATGTGGGTCTTGACGACAAGTTCTTGGCCGGTATGGTGAAATACAAAGCCAATGGCTTTGATGTAGGTATCGGTTACAACCGTGGCACTAACATGGATGGCTCTACTGGATTGGTGACATCTACAGCTGGCGGTTCTTATGCAGCGGGTGATTTCAAATTCTTCGCAGGCTATCAAGCAATGAAGAACGAGAATTCGATATTGTTGCCGGTATTCTATGATGCTTGGGATAAAGAAATTGGTGCTAGCTTGAAGGCAGCAGGCGTGCCAGCCCCAGTGTTGGGAGCGTGGACTACTATATTCCGCACGACAGTGGCAAAGAACTTCAAGCTTGATGCAACGAGCTTCAGTTTAGGTTTGCAATATAAAGTGGGTAATGGTCGCATTATGACCTCATTCAGCCGTCAAGACGATCGTACATTGTCAAACAGTGATGTAACCCAGATTGCAATCGGCTACGATTACAATTTGTCGAAACGCACTGATTTGTACACTGTGTTTGGTCGTATCAAAAATCAAAATGATGGTCAGTATGCATTAGGTGCAGCAAGTGGCTCGGGTGGTTTTACTGAAACACCAGGCGGCAACGCGCGTGCAGTGCAAATTGGTATGCGTCATCGTTTCTAAAATCGAGAAACAAATTTAGCAAGAAGAAGCGTCCAATACCAATTGGGCGCTTTTTTTTGCGAACTCAATTACATGGCAACTTGATTGCGCCCGCGTTCCTTTGCGCGATAAAGTGCGGCATCGGCACTTGCAATCACGGCTAAACCATCTTGTCCTTCGGTTAGCGCTGCTAAGCCGAGCGAAGCTGTGATATGTGGTAATGAAATCGCGTCGTTCTGAAATACTTTTGTTTGACGAATACGGTCACAAAGGCGTTCAGCAACGATCAATGCAGATTCTTTGTTTGTGTTAGGGAGAATAACGATCATTTCTTCGCCACCATAACGAGCAGCGAAATCTGTGGGACGCAGCCCAGCGCTAATGACTTTTGCAGCTGCTTGTAATGCCTCATCCCCTAATACATGACCGAAACGGTCATTGAACTGTTTGAAATGATCAAGGTCGACCATGATGATGCTCAGTTCAGAGTCAGTTAATCGAGCGTTGTCGATAAGGCCGGGTAATTGGCTATTCAACCATGAACGGTTGTTGAGGCCGGTGAGACCGTCGACCATGGAGAGCTGGCGGTAAAATTCTCCAACTTTTTGGCGATTGCGCAGTTGAGCGTTTGCTGCACGTATCCGGAAAGAGAGTAGCTGCAAGAGATTACGGGCGACTCCATTTGATTCATCGATCAATTTCCACATAGTCTGCGCATCAATGACTAACAATTCAGCATTGGTGACGGCGGCAATGGTGGAGAGGTTACCTTCCTCGTCTAATACCGAAATTTCACCAACGCATTCACCAGCAAAATATTGAACCGCAGAACTTTCAAGTTGCCGTTTGGCTGTAGTTGACGTCAGTGCTAGTGTTCCTCTCAAAATGACGTAGAGGCAGCTGCTGCCACTATTACTATCGAGGACAATCTCTCCCGCATGTGCTCGTAAAATTGGGCAATGTGCGATTTCTTGCGCGATAAAATGCAACTGATCTGGCTTGATATTACGAAAGAGTTGGATGTCACTCAGTTTGAAATCAGTGTCTTTAAATTGCCTAAAATGTTCCAAGTTGACCCCTGATTATGCCAAGAATAGAAATAAGATGGATGCCGAACGTTGATACAAATGGACCCTAATTCGGATGGTTCAAATGATAACCGAAACTCAAGGTGTTTGAAGCATTTGATTCATTGCCTCGACCCTCAGCTCGGTCTCATGAAAGATAGCAAGGTAGGCTTCTTCGTTTAATGAGAGAACATTCCAAGCATGTTGTGAAATCGGAGGAACGAGTTCGTTTTCTGCGTGATTTAAGTCTAAAGCATGGACGATGGAATTAGCAACATGGACTATTGAAGCTACGGCGTTGAGATCTTTATCATCAGGCTCGTGATGACCACGAATGCCATCTTGAATTGCATCAGAGAAGTTCCATTGCAGCGCGAGAACAAGACCAACCGCAACGTGATCGACACCGAGGATAATGCGTTCGGCTTCCAATAAGCTAGTGTCGCTCTTCTTTGCGGCAGCAATGACTTCTGCATACTTCTTAGGAAAACGTGAGACTAATACTAGGCGACCGATATCGTGTAGTAGACCGGCTGTGAACGCAAAGTCATGTTTCATATGCAGTGTTCGCGAAATTAATTCGGAACAAATTGCCGTCGCGAGATTGTGTCGCCAGAAGGCTTGGTTATCGAAGCCTCTGCAAGCCGCGGTGGGTAAATGCCTGGTGAATATGCTCAATCGTATGAGGTTCTTCAAATTTTTGATGCCAAGCATCGCGACAGCTTGCTGTATCGTCACCACTTTGGAGTTTGCACCATAGATGGATGCATTCGCTAGGCGTAAAACTTTTGCTGCGAGTGCTTGATCAAGGCTAACTTTTTCAACGATGGCATCGAGGCTTATATCCTCGTTGTTGAGATCAGAAAGCATCTCTTTCGCGACGTCCGGCAACATTGGAAGGTCGTTGATTTTATTAATCACCTCTTCTAAAGAGATTTGGTGATCATCGCTGTCGGTAATAAATTGGCTCATCGTAAAGGTTCTTCTCGATATTTTTCAATATACGCCTGTAAAGTGGCGGTCGGCTCGGTATAAGGGCCATGCCGAAAAATGAATTTGAGGCGTTCGCGTTTTTTTTCTTTTGTCGCGAGAGTCTCGGCAATTTCTTCCTCGGTTTCTTCAACTAAGATTGATAATTGATGGACATCGTGATGTTCCATGGAGTTAATCATGTGCTGGGTCAACTTGGTTCCGGCCGGAAGTAACACGTGACCGAGTTTGTCGAGTAGTTCGTCGGCAAGAATCATTCCGGCGCTAATACGCGCAATCGGCAGGTAGCGATGTCTTTGACTCATATGTACTGCTCTCAAGTAAGGTCAGGGCGGTCAGTGCTGCGATCCGTGCATATACACGCCGAAAGCGTGAGATGTGTATCAGTAGGAATGGTATGCTTTTCTGATTATTGTTTCAATAAAGAAACGAGATGCTGTATGTTTCCAGCGAATTATCTGCCGCAAAAGGGCAGTGATAAAAAAATAAGGCCCGAGCTTATTACAACACTCGGACCTTATTTTTCGTTCACTACAGTCTTTGGATAATTGCTAGCGTCGACCACCGCGATCTTCGTATCTATCATATCCACGCCCACGCTCGTTCCACTGTTCTCGATATTCTTCGCGTTCGCGTCGATGTTCAAAATGTTGGCGGGCGCGCCATGGGCGGCCATAGTAACTGTCGACATAGTGATGTTCACGGTAAGGCAGCGCTGAGCGTAAGCTAATCGGAATGCCGCCTAAACGGAAATCAATGTTTAGACCGTAGGGTAGAGCGTAGCCTGCTCTCCATGCATAACCGTCATTCCAATACCAAGTACGTGCGCTTGGCGCGTAATAGACCTGCGCCGCAGGATAGTAGACATAGCTGTAGCTGCTGATTGGTACAACAGGATAGACATTACCTGAATAATAACGATCATGTGCAGATGCTGTATTAGCGAAGCATGAAACACCGATCGCTAGAATGGCAGTCGCGAATTTGAGCGGGATGAAAAGTGACATGATGTCCTCCAATAAAAGTAATGCATGATCCTATAACGGACCAGATTCGATTTGGAGGACAGGATTTTATGGCAAGCAGATCATTTGTGTTTCGAAATGTAAATCCAAATTGTGTTTGCCATTCAGTGCTGATGCTTACGGGGCTCTATCGATACGTAAGACAGGGTAGAGACCATAACGACTATCCCAAGAAGGATGGCGTTTTGCGAAAAATTGCAGGCGTTGTGCGGGATCGTTGCGAAAGTTGACATCGCTTTTCAAGCGCTCTTCGAATTCCTTGCGTAGTTCAGCCGAGTTTTGGAGGCTCTCACGTGCATATTCTTCGGCAACGTAAGCTTCCATATACTCTTTCATCTCAAAAGCATTATTGAACCACCCCCAGTTCACAAGAGAGTCCCCACCTAGAGGCTCAAACATACTTGCAATCAGCCTCACTTTAGCCTGTGTAATGGGGATAAAAAGTGAGCCTGCAAGTATATTTTGATGGTCGGGCGACCAGTTTCCGCTTACTTTCAGCATTTGATGTTGTTCGATTGAAGCCGGGCTAAAAGTAATTTGTGTCGCCCGAAAACTGCCTACATCGACATTTGTTAACGGTTCGCTGATAACGCTATATTGAATCGCATGTTGTTGTAGTTTAGCCGCGATTGGTTTCGCCCAAGCAGCCGGAACGATGTACCCGGCGCCGGGCAAGTAGGTTGTCACATCAGCCATCACTTCGTCTTGAAGTTTCACTTTCCAAAGCTCTGGCTTGCTTTCATCGTAACGAGTCATAGGTGCACCAGAAATTTCAGAGTTGATACGATTGTAGGCGTAGCCTCTAAACTCGACGATGCTGCTTTTTTCTGTGTTTTTATAAGTCAGAGCGACTTGTTGTTTGGCCATTTGAGCACTATTAAGATCAGCTTTTAACTGCGATTGGTGCCATGTTTTTCCGTGTTGGCTGATCTGTTCTAGTACCGAAACAATGACATTACGGGTAATGTTGACGCGTGTTGGGTAATCCTTCCAAGAATGCGTCTCGACCAACATGGCCATGCGATTACGCAATTGCATGTAACCAGTCGAAAAGCGTGGCGTCGATACATTGTTGCTGAATCCCGACATGGGGTTATCTTCCTCGTCGAAAGACATGTAAAACGGGAGCGGCAAGGAGCCTTGTTTTGCGAGGTCTGCAATCACTGCATCTTGCAATTGGCGACCTGATTTTGCTAATGGGTGATCGAGGTTAAGGCTGGGCTCGACTTGAATTGAGACATCATGTTCAAATTTTGCACCATCGGTAACATGTAAGTCGACCAACGCGAGTGGATCCCAAGTATTGATTAACTTGAGCATTGCCTGCATTTCAGGAGCGTCTGCTTTGAGGTAATCGCGGTTGAGATTAAAATTTTGCGCCGTTGTGCGCCAACCCATGGCTTTGGGACCGCGTTGGTTAGGGCGATTATAGGGACCAAAGCGTTCATGGCCATCAACATTGAACACCGGCACAAATAATACAATTTGATTTTTCAAGGCGTCGACGGCAGCCTGATTATCTAACGCCTGACGCAAAGCTAAAAATCCCGCATCTTTACCGTCAATCTC
>CALKVB010000702.1 GCA_937996605.1 uncultured Oxalobacteraceae bacterium
TTCCGATCTGTAATTTCTTTCTTAGCGCTGTCGAGCACTTCAATTCGATAGATGTTGCGATCCGAATTAATCACACCATAAATCATCTGCCGTAAACCCTGCGTGTTGTTGGCAACCAAATGAAACTCGAGGCCCTCGGCCAATGCGGTTGACACCGTTTTCGCGCGACTATCTAAGTCTTCATGCACCTCTTTGAATCGCGCGTAATACGAGTACGACACCATGGAAAAAAATAGATACGCGATCGGAAAAATCGCAATCAACAGCAATCGCTGGCGTATGCTCCAATGCTGCCAAGACAGTTTGCGCCCTATTTCTTGCCAGCGCCGAGAACGCATTTTCATATTTAGGCTCAACTCAATGATTAACTTATTGATTCACTTATTGATTCACTTATTGATTCACTTATTGAGTAACTTAATGAGTAACTTAATGAGTAACTTAAGGCTCAATCAAGCCATGTTTAACCGCCAACTTTGTAATTAAGGCAGGACGATGTATGCCCAGTTTTTCTTTTACTGATTGACTAATATTGCTAATCGTTTTTTGCGAGAGATCTAGCTTCTCTGCGATCTCAACATTGGTTAAGCCTTCGGCCATCATGATGAAAATTTGCAAACTTCGTTCATCGAGCAATGTTTGCGGCGAAGGATCGCCGCGCACGGAGAGATTGGCTAAACGTTCAGCGATGCTAGGCATGAAATACAGCTCAGCCTCACTCGCCTTTTGCACTGCTACCGCCAAATCAGCAGGATCACAATCTTTAGTCACAAAAGCGCGAGCACCAATTCGATAGGTTTCTTTGATTAATGGATCCTGATCGAATTGGCTCAAGAAAACGATGTTGGCGTGTGGCGTATTGTGCAAAATCTGCTTGGCGGCATCTAGACCCGTCAACTCGGCACCGAAACGAATATCCATCACCAATACATCGGGCTTTAAAGCAGCAAATTGTTCCACTGCTTCCTGTGGGCTTTTGACTTGGGCAAGCACCAACATGCCTTCTGCCTCTAACGACATGGCAAATCCTTTCATCACAATCGGATGATCGTCGGCCAATAACACTCGAATTTTGCTATCAGTTGTCATTATCACTACTCCAAAGAAAGGCTTTTACTCAGTTAAACCGGCAAATAGATGATTAAAGCGAAAAGTAATTTACTAGTAACTAGCAAATATTGCGACATTTTGGCAACAGTGTACAGCATTCACACCGCAAATACGAGCTCAAAGCATTATCGATAACCATCTGAATTTAAAGCAATTTTTAATAGATTTTGCAGTTATCGATGGACAGACATCTTCCTCAAGTCATTGCCAAGCGGGTAATGAAACAAAAAAGAAATTAGAACTACCACACAAATTACTTTATTTTTGCTAGTAACTAGCATATTATAATTCCAAAGCGAGGCAATAAAACCTCTTCGCGTTATCTCGCCAGTTAGTTACTAAGGCAAATTTTTAGACGTCATTTTTTTATCGAGGAGAGAATCATGGACTTTCATACCCATCCCCTTCCAACAAAAAGCAAGTTGCCTTCACTCGCAGTTGCTGTGGGTGCGCATGCCATCATGTTGTGGGTTGCCATGCAAGCCGTACAGGTCATCAATCGCCCCGAAAAACACATCGTTGATGTTATTAGCGTCGATGAGCCAGAACCGCCAAAGCCAATCGAACAGAAAATTGTGCCCAAAATCGATAAGACGTTGCCGCCACCTGTATTTGTTCCTCCGCCCGAAATGCCAGTGATGCCAACGATCACCAAAGACACGATCACTACCACCACAAATCTCACCCCGGAGAGACGTGAATTTACTAGAAATGAAGCTACTGAAAATCCAACTACCGTTGCGCCACACACGCCTATTCACATCGCGGCAAATGTGGACGCACGTGCCTGCGAAAAACCAGAATATCCCGTGAATTCTTTGCGGGCAGGTGAAGAAGGCACAGTGCATTTGGCCATGTTGATTGGGCCCGATGGACAAGTGATCGAATCAAAGATAGAGAAAACCAGTGGCTCACGCGCACTCGACAAAGCAGCGATACAAGGTTTAAGTTTGTGTAAGTTCAAACCAGGTACTGTCGATGGAGTTCCTGAAAAATCGTGGGCAAAATTGCAGTATGTGTGGAGTATCAACTAATCAAGTCCTAAGTTTGTGCCTGACGCAAGCCAACTAAATGCGCTGGTGACCTGTCCAGATCACGAGTCACCAGCAGTTGGACATTCTCCTCACCAGTTTCGTCGCTTCGCTTGAACTTCATTGCATCAAATTTGGTCTCGCAACAAAATCAGCACTATCCTTATGACTTCCTGATGCCGCCTGTGCTAAGCTGATCGTCCGCATTTCCAATCAGTCTCATTCTCCGTACTCATGCAACAGAACCTGCTTCAACAAGCCAAGCAATGGACCATCCTACTGCTTTTGTTAGTGGCGGGAAGCGCTTTGGCCGAAGCTATCGAAGCCTACGTTAGCTTGCTTGGCTTAACCATGATCTATGTGATAGTCGTCGTGCTTGCTGCGTATACGCTGTCGCGCAATCAATCGATACTGTGCGCTTTCTTGGCCGTTGCTAGTCTCAATTACTTCTTCGTGCCACCTCGCTTTACTTTTCAGGTGGAGGGCAAAGAGCATTTGATCGCACTAGGCGCTTTGTTAATTGTTGCTTTAATCGTTAATAGTCTGGTCGCACGCCTCAAAGATGAGAGCACAACAGCCAAGCGCAATGAACTCCGTGCGCGGCAATTGCAAGCTTTCGCCATTGCGCTGGCGAATGCAGAATCGATCGCGCAAGCACAACAAATGACCAAGGCTGCTTTTGAAGCTGCCTTTGCGTACCGTACCGACCTGCATTTCTTAACGCAGCCAAGCGCAACTAACATAGTCGAATCTAGCAATACTATCGAGTTACTTCCAGCAGTCATTCAAGATGGTTTGGAAGCGTGCATGAAAGAACGGAAAATCATTGGCTCGGGTACCGGGCGTTGGAATGATCTAGAACATTGGTTTATTCCAATCGGTGAACAAGAAATGTTGGGTGCAGCCTGCGTACGCAAGGTCGATATCGATGACAATGCTGGACGAGAACACGCTGCCGCGCTTTGTAGCCTTAGCGCCCAAGGCCTACGTCGCTTATATTTGAGCCAGAAAATTAATCATGCCAACCAAGAGATAGAGCGACAACAAGTAGAAACAATGTTCTTGTCAGCTATTTCGCACGACCTACGAACACCACTCGCGGTAGTTCTCGGCGCAGCATCTTCACTACAAACCCAAGCAGATAAACTGAGTCAAGAGGAACAGGCTCGCTTACTCAATTGCATCATCGACGAAACCAACTACCTCGGCACCATCACCGACAATACTTTACAACTGATACGACTGAGACAAACACAACCGAATCTGCGTACTGATTGGGAATCGATGGAAGAAATTGTCGGCGCAGTGCTGCAAAGAATGAAGCAAAGACACACTGGCAATCGCATTCATTACCAAATCGCGACAAATCTTCCACTGATTCAAGTCGATGCTGTTTTGATTGCGCAATTACTCAGCAATTTGGTCGACAATGCCTTGAAATACAGCGAAGACAAAGTGACGCTCATCGTAGAGCTCGTTGAGCCCGCGCTATTGCAGATCTGTGTCAAAGACTCAGGTCCGGGTATTCCGTCTGAAGAACGCGAGAGTATTTTTGAAGCCTATACCTATTCGCGCCAGCATGATCAATCCTCACAACGCGGCGCCGGCTTAGGTTTGGCGGTATGTCGCGCGATAGCCCGTGCACATGGTGGCGACTTAATGGTGAAGGCACGTCAAACCGGCGGGAGTAACTTCGTCCTCAGACTACCGATCGCCAGCGCCCAGATTAAGCACCAGAAGACGAACATCAGTGAGGTAAATACGTGATACGTGTGTTAGTCGTCGAAGACGATAAAGAGATTCGCGCTTTAGTCAAAAGTAGTCTCGAAGTGGAAGGCTTCGAGGTTTTGACAGCAGTATCGCTCGCAGAGGCACAAAGAATCATCGCAAATGCCAAACCTGAGTTGATCATTCTCGATCTCGGCCTACCTGACGGCGACGGTGCAGAGTTAGTACTTAGCGTGCGTAAAGAGCAAAACTTACCGATCATCATTATTTCGGCACGCGACCAAGAAGCGCAAAAAATTCGTCTATTAGATGCAGGGGCAGACGACTATTTAAGCAAGCCATTTGGGGTACAAGAGTTACTAGCCCGTATTCGCGTCGCTCTGCGCCATCGCGGCACTGTCATCGGCGCTGCGCAAACACTGCTTGAAATCGATCAACTCAGAATTGATTTAAGCGCGCACCGCATAACGCTAAAAGGGCAAGAGTTGCATCTGACTCCGACTGAATACAATCTACTGGCGCGCTTGGTCAGAAGCGCAGGTAAAGTCGTCACCCATAGGCAATTACTGGTTGACGTCTGGGGGGAAGAATTTGTCGACCACACCCATTATTTGCGGCTGTACATGGGGCAATTGCGTGCCAAGATCGAAGAACAACCGGCAGAACCGCGCTATTTATTGACAGAAACGGGCGTCGGATATCGGCTGGTGACAGAGTAAAGGTCTAGCAGATTACCTCCAAATCGATAAATTCCATCCTTCCATATGCGTTCCTAACACCCATTTATTTATAGTCTGAGCTCGTTTCACTCTCACTGAAAAGATCATGAGCACAGATAGCACAAATTTACAGCGCGAAAGCGTCGCCGCCCTTACCTTGGGTGCATTAGGAGTTGTCTACGGTGACATCGGCACTAGCCCTTTGTACACCATCAAAGAGATTTTTAGCCCCGCCACTGGCGTACCACTCGACAGTACACATTTGATCGGCGCGGTATCGGTTATTTTTTGGGGCCTCATGATGGTGGTGACCCTCAAATACGTGATGCTGATCTTGCGCGCTGATAACCGTGGCGAAGGCGGCATTATGGCCTTGACCGCCTTAGCTGCAAAAGCGGCGGGCACTACGCATGGCAAACGCATCGCCCTATTATTGACTGGTGTTTTAGGCGCTGCCCTATTCTACGGCGATAGTGTGATTACTCCCGCAATGTCAGTCTTGAGTGCAGTTGAAGGTTTAGAAGTCATCTCCCCGAATTTCAAACCTTATGTCTTACCGATCTCTATTGGTATTTTGATTGCTTTATTCGCGGTACAAAAACACGGCACCTCGGTGGTAGGTAAACTGTTTGGCCCCATCATCGTCATCTGGTTTAGTGTACTTGCTTTCACTGGCATTATTGAAATTGCTAAACAACCCGCAATCTTAGCCGCGTTAAATCCAATCAATGCGATTGCCTTCTTACACGCCCAAGGTGCCCATGTATTCGTGGTGATCGGTGCGATTGTCTTGGCTTTCACTGGAGCGGAGGCGCTGTATGCAGACATGGGCCACTTCGGCAAAAAACCGATACGCCTAGCATGGACTGGCATGGTGATGCCTGCCCTCGCCTTGAACTACATGGGACAAGGCGCTTTGTTGATGCGTGACGCTGCAGCGCTCGACAATCCTTTCTTCCATTTGTTTCCGAAAGAATTGATGGTGCCTGCCGTCATCTTGGCAACTGTGGCTACTATCATCGCTTCGCAAGCCGTGATCTCAGGTGCGTATTCCATGACTAAGCAAGCAATGCAATTAGGCTTGCTGCCGCGTATGCAAGTGCATTTCACTTCCGTCAAAGAAGTCGGTCAAATCTATATTCCTAGTGTGAACTGGATAGATCGGAAGAGCA
>CALKVB010000703.1 GCA_937996605.1 uncultured Oxalobacteraceae bacterium
GCGCGAATTATGGCTATTCCATCAAACGAATAGTGGCTGGATCATCGACGTCTTACCACCAGCGAATACCGATCCGCAACTAGGCTATGTCGAATTTGCGGGTTGGGTGCCCGCCTCAAACAAAATGTTAGTGGCACGTGAGGCTAAAGTAGACGGTGTATTCAAACGTCGATTTGAAGTCATCAACATGGATACCTTGCAAGCAGAGAATGGTGCTGATCATCCATCGTCGTTAAGCACTTTCTACAAATGGCAAGATCCTATCTGGAAAGCACAGACGCTTAGCATGCGTTAAGTTTCGACATACCATATAAAGACCAAAGGGCTTATCAGATCAGTCGAGCCCTTTGGTTAAGCTAAGCTGACATGATCATTGCCGCGAGAAAAAGTCCCAAATGATTGCGGGTCCATTCGGTGACATCGGCGATGGGCCAAGTAATCGCGGACGTTTCCAGTATGCTTGAGGCATCCCGTGGCCACCACCGAGAATCGTGACGAGCTCGACTTTCTTGCTACTTTCGCTTGTCCACAAGACACGTTCAAAACTCGCGTTATTCCCACCACTCGACATGACAGAATCAGGATTAGTTTGTATCGCAGGTGCTCCACTAATTTGATTAAGATCGACGAAAAACTGCGCAGATGCTTTAGAAGAACGCAAAACACCACCTTTATAGAACAGGCCAAATAGACTAGTCTCACCGCCATCATAGTGAACAATAGGATCTTCTGTGCCGTTCATTAACATCACCGATGTGCTAGAACCAGATACCGAGCATTTAAAGTTATCGACGGCTGGCAAATTCGCCGAAACTGCAGCTACTGCACGAAATCGAGTTGGCGCCTCCAGCGCTAAACGTAAAGACATAAAACCACCCGACGACACGCCCGTTGCAAAAATCCGTTTTGGGTCAAAACCGTTTTCAGCGACCATTTTATCCGCCAGCAAGCTCAGGAATTTAACGTGGTCCAGTTCGCGTCCATCTACTTTAAAATCCCCCACTTTGCTACAGTCGTTCCAATCAAACGACCCAGCGCTAGGGTAAACCACACCAAATCCATATTGGTCGGCAAGACGATCAAATCCATAGCCAGTTTCCAAACGAATTTGCGAACCGTTTTGGCCGGAACCATGCATCACGATAACTAGCGGCGCGCCTTGCGCTAAGTTCTTCGGCAGATAGATGCGATAAGTTCTCTCTTTTCCATCAACTTGTATCGTTGCTTTTGTCAGCACACCCGACAGTTGCGGAACATCGGGATCTGGCGTGTAGAGAAAATAGGCGAACAAAACGCCCACGATTACAAGCAAACCAAGCAAGCCGAACAAGAGACGACGCAGAATTTTCTTCATAATTTTTCTCAATAATGTAATCAGAAATGTGATCAGCAATATGACCAGTAATGCGGTTGTTACTGAAATCAATTTTTACTTCACGCTACGCCAGTCATCACCCTGCTTTTTGACATAGTGACGATAGACATAAGACCAAGGGATTACGGCATAAACCAAAACCACGGCGCCAATCGCAAATACATTCGGCAATAACTTTTCATCGAATGTTCCATTTAACCAGAGTGGCAATGGTACTGCAATGAGCCAAACTGTTTTCCATAACAATTCCCACATCAGTATTGGTAGTAGCTGCAATGGATAACGAATCCCCAGCAGACAAAGCAACCAAAATGCAGCCATCATGGAGGTTTCTACACCTCGGAAGAATTCCCATGCTGAAAATGCTTTTTTGGACGCAAATACATCAGGCCACAAAGAGAGTGAGAGGCCAACCACCACTAACAAGTACATGGCACGTAAGGCATAAAGACGGGTGAGTGAAACTTCATTCATAATAATTCCTAAGATTGTTCAATTCGTATTGATGTAGCTTGCGCGTTTTGCTTTGAGCGTTTCAAATCACTATTACTTCAGTAATTTGATCTGTTCTTCAGCATCGGCACGTGCTTTCTTACCCAACTCAGGTGTGAACGTAAGTGCTTTCTCAAAGAAGGAAACGGCTTTCGCTTTTTCCCCTAATGCTTGCCAGTTTTTTCCGAGTCGATAATAGGTCGCTGCAGTCGCCTCAAGGCTCGCTGATTTTTCTAACAGCGGTAGTGCTTCTTTGACTTTTCCTTGCTCTTGCAAAGATCTGCCCAATCCAAGATAAGCGGCGGCGGATTCAGGGAAACGTTGAATCACTTCACGAAACATCTTTTCTGCGTCAAGGAATTTTTTCTCTTTGATAAAGGTCTGAGCAATCTCAACAGCGATCTCATTCTGCAATTGCGCAATGACTGCGTTGCCACCCGTATTTACCCCCAAAACACCGCTTCTTGCTTTTTCTATCTTTTCATCTTTGAGGTCAAACTTTGCTTGCAACAGCGCTGCCGCAGCCGGACTCAACTTTTGCATTTCTGTGATCACGTCTTTTGCTTTCGAATTACTGCCGCCCATTAAGCCGGGCACCTCTAGGTAAAACGTCATCAAGGAGTTCGCCGCAGTGAAATTCTTTGGATCTAATTCAATCGCTTTTTTGAAGGCGTCACGTATCTTTCCCAAAGAACCTATGCCCGACATGACGCCACCTTTTTCCGCTTTAATACCGAGCACATTACCGAGCGCCTCATGGCATTCCGAATTCTTTGGATTACTAGTAATGCATTGCTCCGCAAGTTTCACACCTTCGTCAAGACGTGAAGCTTTAGCATCAACTAAAATCAAATCGACCTTCGCAACTAAAGCATCTGCATTATTAGCATCTGTGGCTAGCCGTGTTGCTACTAAACGTTCGGCTTCGGCATATTTTTTTGCCTTAATTAGAGCACTATATTCATGGGCCTGCGCTGACTGCGTCCCTAGCAAAGATGTGAGTACCAACGAAACGGTGAAAACTTGGTGAAGACGCGCATAGCGCAGAGCGAAGATGTTCATGTTATTTCCTAATTTATGGAGTAGGTGCTTGCTGAATTGAAGGTCAAAACGATTTGAAACTGCAATCGATGACGAAGTATCTGCCTTGAGCACTACCCGTTTCTAGTTGGATCAGATGTGCCACGGTTTTGTAGGTTTGAGCCGCGGTAGAAGCGCGCTGAATTACAGAGGAATGTCGATGAATGCGGGTGCGATCCTACGAGAGCGCTGCAAGATCGCTATTCAATGACGAATCAAAGCTCACTAAAACACGAAGGTGATGAAGTGAACGCGCAGTGAGAATCTTGGCAAAAGCAGAGTGGAAAAATCAAAGGATCGCCAGGATTGCGCGCTCAAGCTGAGCGCGGCGCTTATGACGAAACTTTTTCAGTGAGAAACATTCAGTGAGAAATATTCAGTAATAAATATTCAGTGATAAATATTCAGTGATAAATGGATGGAGTTAATAACTTGAAATAATTAAGCGACACCCCTTGATAAAACTACATCTGTTTGAAGTGATGCAAATAACTACGGCTGACAGGTAACTTGTCATCGCGCCCTTTCATAAAAATAGTGGCGGTTTCGTTTTCTCCACGGTTTACATGACTTACCATGTTGATATTCACCACCACCGAGCGATGCACTTGAATAAAGTGGGTGCCATCAAGTTGATCTAACAATTCTTTAAGTGTGCTACGAATTAAGGCTTCTGCTGCTTTTCCATCTTCCCCGCGCCAAGCGATTAGCGTGTATTTCTCGTCCGAGCGTAAAAAGTCGATGCTAGCGACTGGGATCATGCGCAAAGATTGGCCGACCATCGCTTTAATCCAACGCAGTGGTTCTGGCGCTGATTTCTTTTGCATGCGTGCTTCGAGCTTATCCAATAGGGCATCGATGTCTGGCGCTTCCTGCGCTGTACCTATACGTTCGCGTACACGAGCAACTGTATCAGCAAGCCGTGCTGGGTCTACGGGCTTTACTAAATAGTCGAGAGCACCTTGGGTAAAAGCTTCTACCGCATATTCACTATAGGCGGTGACGAATACCAAATGTACGCCCCGTCCGATTTGACGCGCAGCTTCGATGCCTGTCATCCCTGGCATATGCACATCTAAAAAACATACCGTTGGTTTCAATGTTTGATATTGCTCGACAGCCTCGCGACCATTGCGCGCTTCTGCGACAATTTCTAGCTCAGGCCAGGTTTGTGCCAGCATCCGGATCAAAGAACTGCGCAGTAGTGGTTCGTCATCAGCAATCAGCGCGGTCGGGCGGTTTGATGTCATATAAATACCCTTAAGGCAAACTATTCAAAGATGTTTCCAGCTTGGCTGGAAAACTAATTTCGGCGAGAAAGCCATGTGGTTCGATGGCGGATAAACTCAATTGCGCTTGTTCACCGAAAACCAAATGCAAACGTTCACGTAAATTTACCAGGCCTGTGCCTAAGCCTTTACTATCTTGTGTTCCACCCATACCGACGCCAGTATCACTCACTTGTGCTACACAGCGATCGTCTTGCAAGTGCACCCGCACATCAATCCGCCCGCCCTCTTCGCTGGGATCAATACCGTGACGTATCGCATTTTCAACCAAGCTTAGCAAGCTCATCGGAGGACAAGATATCTGTAACACAGCTTCGTCAACCTCGAAAGAATACTGTAAGCGATCCGGCATACGCATATACATCAATTCTAAATAAGCACGGACCAATGCCAACTCTTGTCCTAGGGTGCTAGCCGCATTATTTAAATTCGGGACGGCAGCACGTAAATAGGCAATCAAACTACTCAATACTTTCGACGCTTGAGGCGAACCAGAATCGACCAATTCACGCACATTCGCTAGGGTATTAAATAAAAAATGCGGCTCCACTTGTGCTTGCAATAAACGCAGGCGTGAATCAAGAGCATTACGTGCTAATTCACTTCGTTCCAATTCAAAGGCTAAAGCTTGTTGTTCAGCTTGTCCACTAATTTGCCGATATAAGGCAGCTATTGCTATCCATGGCGAAAATAACAAACCGGCGCCTATCATCTGCCCGCAACCATTCAACTTGGTCTGCACTGTATACCAAGGAACCGGATCACCGAGGGTGGTGAGCGTGTAGATCAGCGCAGCTGCAAATGGCACCACGATCGCCACAACCGCCACTTGCAGCACCCAACGGGCAACCCAACGAGGTAAGCGTTTTGGCCAACGTTCAACAATACCAAATGCAGTCAATTGAGCCATGCCAATCAAAGTCAATCGAACAAATATCGTTATCCACCAAGACGCCCACGTAAATTTCATCATGATGCTCAGAACAAGACTCACCAACAAAACCACTTTAATGCGCTGCCAGCCGTACACTGAAGGCGGCACAGGCAATTCGTTTGATATCACATTGGTGTTCATGATGTAGGCCTATTAGGAGGATGAAATAAGTCGTCCGAATTACCTCATGTACAAATGAGGAATAGGCAAAGTTTAACCTGCTTGTTTGAGTTCTGCTATTTTAGCTAGATGGCTGACGCTAAACGATAGATCAACCACGGTATGGCGTGACCAATTGCAGCAAATCGATTGCGTCCTCAAAAATCATGTCTACTAATGGAATATCGGAAAACAGTCTGCGCGAAGCTGAAGCGATGGTGGTCAAGGATTTTTTGTCCCATTTCGGATCTGGTAAGCAACTCGAAAATCATTGTCACTGTCAGATCAAGTCTCAACCAATCAAGCCTGAACACATACGGCATAAACTAACTATCGTGTAAATCAAGGATCTCAATTCGAAAGGAGAAATGCCAACAATCAAGAAATTGCTTCACAATCGCTCGGCAAAAACGTACGACGATCGCGGTCACTAAGATCATCGCCACATACTGCGATTCAAACCACATGCTCCGTCATTCATCGCAATCAGCTCGGGGATCATTATTCCAAGCTTTATCCTGCGTGCATCAAACAAATCACGAGGAACGATTATGAAATGGATACA
The DNA here is from genome assembly GCA_937996605.1 of uncultured Oxalobacteraceae bacterium. Classification (GTDB taxonomy): domain Bacteria; phylum Pseudomonadota; class Gammaproteobacteria; order Burkholderiales; family Burkholderiaceae_D; genus Undibacterium. The sequence goes on from CALKVB010000703.1 coordinate 5,895, forward strand.
CATTATTGCTGGCTTGGCCGCCATCGCCTCCGGCTTCTTGGCGCTATACTCGACAAAAGGATCGCCTTTACATCGCAAAACGGGAACTATGTTCACAGTGTCGATGTTATGTATGACTGTCAGCGCCGCCATCATCTCCCTATTTTTGCGAATTGATCACGTGACTGGTGTTGCAGCACTGTTCACCGCCTATTTAGTTTGCACCTCGTGGTTAGTGGTAAAGCGGACCGTCGAGGAAAGTCGCGCAGTGTTGGAAGGGTTTGCGCTGGCGGCTGCCGTTTTAGGCGTGTATTCGCTGAACTTGTGGTTTGATTATATAGCAGACCCAAAATCGCTGATTACCAAAAATAGCCCGCCGCAGACACTGTTTGTCTTCGGCGCCATTAGCCTCTTGTGCGCCGCTCTAGATTTGCGAATGATTTGGGCCAATGAAATACTTGGAAAACAGCGTTTAGTGCGACACCTATGGCGCATGTGTTTTGCGATGCTGATTGCGACAGGCTCTTTCTTTACGGGGCAAATGCAAGTGTTTCCAAACTTTGTTCGCAAAAGCAGTGTGATCGGCATTCCAACTCTAGCCATCCCCGTGCTCTTAGTTCTCGTAACAACCGTATATTGGCTCATACGTACTTTAATCAAACGCAAACGAACGATCGCGAAAGCAACGATTCAATAGCGCAGATAACAAAGATTATTTTTTTCTAAGCAGTGTGAGCCTCTGCTGTGCATGCTCGCTAATCGGGTCGAGTGTAAGACATTTCTCATAATTCAAGATTGCATTTGTGAGATCGCCGACTTTCTCATATGCCTCGGCGAGACTATCGTAAGCATTGACACTCTTGGGGAACAAATAAACGCCAAGTTTAAAGATAGAGATCGCATCATCATTTTTATTCGAGCCAAGCAATCCATAGGCCCACTCGTTTAAGACATCTTCGCGCAAGTAAAAGTTTTGATTTGTTTTTCTCAAATGCTCGTAGATTTCTATCGCGCTAGAAAACCCTTTTTGTTCAAGTGCAAGAACGAATTCCTCCGGAGGGAGATATTGTCGCAGACGCCACTCACGATTAATAAAATGATGTCCGAGATCGATCACATCGCCGCTATTAGAAAGAATGACGATACCGCGACGTCCGGACCGATCAAAAATGATCATCGACTTATAGCCAAAAGTAGAACCTGAATGCTTCATGACAGTAGTACCGTATTTGCTGTGTACGCTCCATGCCAATGTTGTTTCAGGCGCCTCAGAAAAGGGCATTTGCATGCGTTTCACAGCTGCACCAACTGAAGAACTATCTGGATGCATATTCGCCGCTAAAAATTTGAGCATATCATTAGCAGATGAGCGCAGCGCGCCAGCACCTGGCATCGCTGGAAGATCCCAATTCTTCACTGGATTTCCCTGAAGGTCGTGGGGACGAGTAAGGTTTTCAGTCATGCGTGCCGTCATCATCACTCCGGTGTCATACATACCCAGCGGTACTGTTATGCGCTCTTTAACCAAGCTATCAAAATCTTTGTGACCGATGAGCGTCAACACATGCCCCAATAGACCAACACCGACATTCGAATACTCAGTTTTTTCGCCAATGTCTCTCGTCAACTGGAATCTCGATAAGAATTCGTACATCTGTTGCACGGTATAGTCAGCAATCGGGTTCAAAGGATCTTTCGAGACCAAATTATCTGGCCATTCGGGCAATCCCGATGTATGGTTTGCGAGGTCAAGAAAAGTAATTTGCTTACCGTTTCGACTTGGCATCTTGACGTGCTTAGGTAAGTAATCAGCAACCGAATCGGTGAGTTTGAGCTCACCCTTGTTTGCCATGTCTGCTAGCAACAAAGAGGTAAATAATTTGGTGACAGAGCCCAATTCGAATATGGATGCGCCATCGACTAAACGTTGCGACTGCTGACCAAATCGACCGTAGCTAATCACTCTCGCGCCTTGTTCGTCAATGACGCCAACAACAAGGCCGACTCCTTGCTTTTCACGATCTATCCTTTGCTGGATGACCTTCAATATTTCGTCGTCTGACAATAAGGGGTTGAGTTTGGTACTCGCGAGGACGTCGAAGTGTCCAAACAAACAAATAAACAGAAACCCACAAACAATTTTCTTGAATAACGGTACAAACATTTTTACTTTCCTCTTTTCCGGACGAGATATCCTAGATCGAATACCAATCAGCAATTTTTGTGCCAACGGCGATCCGCGCTTACAGCTAGAGAAAGAATGAAAGAAACTATGTCCGCCCCACGATAAATGTGTCCGCTGTTGTCCGAAATAGAATGTCTTGCGATGAAGTCACTCGTTTTAACAGGCAAAAAAATACCGGTATGAAGACCGGTATTTTTTACTACTTTATAAGCTTAGCAGTGATAGCAACTCTTTCAACTCTGTTCTAATTTGGTGAAAGCTCATTGGTTCTTGCGTTGTCGGCACCACTTTCACTTCCTCATGTGTCACCTGATTATTGAGCTTATTACGAGCGCCATTGATGGTAAAACCTTGGTCATAAAGCAGCTCACGAATACGACGAATCAGCAGAACTTCGTGATGCTGATAATAACGACGATTTCCGCGACGCTTTACCGGTTTGAGCTGGGCAAATTCTTGCTCCCAATAGCGCAGCACGTGTGGCTTCACTCCACATAAATCACTTACCTCACCAATCGTAAAATACCGTTTAGCGGGAATCGGCGGCAGCACGAAATTTTCCATGGCGGCGTCACTCATATCGACAATTAGGCTGCGTTAGCTACATTAAATGGATGAGGCGTATGAAGGTCTTCTACCATGCCCTTCAGTTTTTGACTGGCATGGAAGGTCACAACGCGACGCGCTGTGATGGGAATTTCTTCTCCCGTTTTTGGATTACGACCAGGGCGCTGTGGTTTGTCGCGCAATTGAAAATTTCCAAAGCCGGATAACTTCACTTCGGCACCACGTTCCAAGGCGTCACGAATTTCGCCAAAGAAGGTTTCAACCATATCCTTAGCTTCGCGCTTGTTCAACCCCACTTGCTCAAACAGCAGTTCAGCGAGCTCGGCTTTCGTCAAGGTCGGCAAATCTTTCTCTGCCTTAGAACGTGCCTGCGCTTCGCGCACTGCACGTTTCAAATCTTCGTCCAACATGGTTTGAAGATCTGCAGGATTTACTTCATTTATCATTGTGAACCTATCTCTGTTTCTGTTTTTCTTGTTTGTGCCACACTACAGAAAATCACATGTAATAAGCGCTCAAAAAACACGTTGACGCTCTACCCTGCCTTGCATTCTGGCATTGAGAGCGTCAAGCTTTACACCAATATCTAAATAAAAACTCTATTTAAAATCTAACGTAGTCTTGCCGAAACAGCGGCAGCTGCAGCACTCACCAAAGCCGTCATCGCTTGCTCAACTGTTTCATCTTGTAAGGTATTCTGAGTATCTTGCAAGCTAAAGCGGAATGCAAGACTTTTCTCATCATTTTCCAAACCTTTGCCACGATATTCGTCAAATAAAACAAGGTCTTGCACGATTTTGCAAGATTCTGCTTTGTTTATTTCTGCGTGGAAAATATCAATCAAGTTTTGAGCAGAAACCGTTTGCTTCACCACCAAAGCCAAATCACGACGTACGGCAGGGAAACGCGACACGGCTTTGGCTTGGATGGTGTGTCGTGCTAACAGCGGCTGTAAATCAAGTTCAAAGTAGATGGGCGCTGCCACTAAATCGTATTTCTGTACCCATGGCGGATGCAGCTCACCCAAAATACCGACCACTTTGCCGTCCAGCAACACT